>NZ_QUCG01000005.1:0-78304 GCF_003473645.1 Prevotella sp. AM23-5
GTGCTGTCATTTTCCATATTCCATTCCTGTGAGTTTAAAGCATCCTCATAAAGGTAATATTGTCCCAGCAAGAAGTCGGTAACAGTTATCTTTCCTTGCGGATAATTCTTGTAGATGGTTGCAGACATTCTGCGATGTGGTATGGCATTGTATAATTGCTTTCCTTTCAATCCTTTTCCAACAGCTTCAGTCAAGAAGCTATCCCATAGTTTATCGCCATTAGGAGAAGCCATCAGAGAATCACACTGATAAGTATAATAGCTATAGCATTTTGAACACTCTGCTCCGATTTGCAGATAGAGCAAATCTTCCTTGCGCTGTTGTTCTCCAGACAGCGTATCCGTAAGATATTCATATACATAGCTACACAGCATATTAGCCGTATCTATCTTCTTATTTTGGGCAAAGCCAATAAGATAAAAAGTTAAAAATAGAAATATGAAACACTTTCTCTTCATGATTTTTCAATACTATATATCTATTTATATTTTACAAACTTTCTAATTGTTTATATTTCCACTTTTTAGAACCAACTTTTTCTATCTGGGGAATATCAATGCCCTGTAGTTGCGTTTGTGACTGGAAATCTCCAAAAAGAAATATATATTGTTCCTTTAAGAATTTTTCAAATGTAGTCGTCTCAAATTTGTTGTTTCCAACGTAAGTCTTGCTAAAGACAATCGGCTTCTTTGACACCTTTTCCATGCCAAGAAGTTTAAAGGCATGGCTATTATCTTCCGTAGTAGCCTCCATTATCAGTCCCGGCAATCCACATAATTTCCAAGGTCCGTCAGTTATTGGAATATCCATAGCAAACCATGCAGTCCAACAATGACCACGATAATGGCAGACTGCCTTTTGGCATTCATGTCCCAAGATTAATTTAGAAGAATCTTGTATTACCCAATTCTGAGCATATAAAGTATCTTCATAAATATAATCTTGCATCAGTAAGCCATCTGTTACAGTCATCTTTCCTTGCGGATAGTTTTTGTACACATAGGCTTTCATCCTTTTATGAGGCCACTCGGTCTTACTACCTATCGCAGCATTTATCTGCTGGCGCAGTATTACATCTCTATCAGGAGAAGCAAAAATAGAATCTACCTGCATACTATAATAACTATAGCATTTGGACATATTTTTACCTATCTGCAGCACCAACCAATCCTTGGCTGTTTTTCCAGACAAAGTATCCTGTATATAGGTATAATCATATTGACATTTCAGATAAGCTTCATCTATTTTTTTCTGGGCATAACAACATCCTATCCCCATATAGGCTAAGATTGTTAATGCCACCCAACTTTTCATTTTCTCCATAACTTTTCCTTGTTTAAAATAAAGATACTCTTTGATTCTATTCTCTTTCTATCAAGTCATAGTTACGTTTATCGTCTGACAGACCTAAGGATATACCTGACGTAGCCTCGCTTATGCTATTTTGATTATGAAAATAATTATATTCAGACTTCAGAAAAGCTTTCCGGTCTGTCTTTATCCGTTTTCTATTGAAAACATCATAAACGATAGGCGTGCCAGCATCCTTCTGCAATCCCTTGATGCAAAAATATTGCTGTCTCCCCTTGTCATACACTTCCATAATCAAACCTGGAAGACCACAAAATTTCCAAGGTCCATCACTCATAGGAACATCCAAGGCAAACCATGCCGTCCAAGAGCGACCACGGAATCTGCAGGTTGCCTTCTGGCAGTTATAGCCTAATATGTTTTTAATGCTATCACCTTCTACAACCCAATTCTGTAAACCTAAGCTGTCACTATATTCATAATACTGAGACATCAGATTGTCCGTTACCGTCATCATATTCTGCGGATAATTCTTATAGACGCACGCCGTCATTCTGCGATGTGGAAAAGAATTAGTCAGATACCCTTCTCGCTTTAACGCTTCTTTAAACAATGCACGAAACTTTGCTTTGCCATCTTCTGTAGATTGCAAGGAATCAGACTGGTAAGTATAATAACTATAGCATTTTGAAACATTCTTTCCGATAGAAAGAAAGAGTAAATCTTCTCCTTTCTCATTATTCTTTATCGTATCTTTCGAATAACAATAATAGTATGAGCAGAGATATTGCCCACTGTCTATCACGTTATTCTTAGCTTGCAACAGAAGCGCACCAAAGAACAACATGGATATACTTATAAAAAATCTCTTAACAAACATATTAATATAACCTTTAAAAATTAAAGAAATACTCTTTTGACTGCAAAAGTACTAAATCATTTTCAAAATCCTTTATCTTGAAGTATAATTTATATTAATAATGTGAAGAAAAGACGGAAGAGTTCGCAAAAGGTTCAAACATCCGGTGCATAGAAAGCTACTTTCGAAAACACTCTTCACGAAGAATCGCCAGGAAGCTATTCCGTTGCTTCGCTGGCGATTCTGAGAGAGAGAGATTTATCTATGTAATATCGTGTTCTTATTCCGCCTGAATACCGAAGTACTCGTTGAGTTCGGCGATGGCAGCACCATCGGCATTAGGAAGATCCTTCACCAACTTGCCTTTCTCCAGCAGGAGGATGCGGGTGGAGATGTCGGCAATGAAGTTGAGGTTATGGCTGGAGATGATGACCGTGGTGCCCTGCTCCTTGCAGATGCGCTGAATCATGTGGGCGATAGTCATCTGAGAAGATGGGTCGAGATAGTTGAAAGGTTCATCCAGGAGAAGAACCTTCGGATTGATGATCATCGCTCCAATGATGCCAATCTTCTGTCGGTTGCCCTGAGAGAAATCACGGAGATACTTCTTGGTTCCCATGATTTCATCGTGCATAAAGCCCTCAAACTGCGCCAATCGCTCCTGCAGGGTTTCATCGTCGATGTTATAGACATCAGCGATGAAATCGAAGTATTCCTCAGGGGTGAGGAAGTCGATGAGGAATCTGCCGTCGATGTAACTGCCGGTATATTCCTTCCAGGTTTCACTCTCGTTCACCTTTTGTCCATTGCTTTCCACGAAACCATCATCCGCCTGAATCAGGTCGAGAATCAGGCGGAGCAAGGTGGTCTTGCCCGCACCATTATTACCTACGAGTCCTATCAACTCGCCCTTTGCAACACCCAGATTATCAATATCGAGTACGGTATTGCCATTATATATCTTTTTGAGATTCTGAATCTTAATCATTTTACTTTGAACTTTGAATTTTGAACATTGAACTTTATGATTACTCTCCTAGCTTTCCATGAACTTCTCCATGCGCTTATACTTGTTCTTCTCGAAGATGGCAGCAATCTTGGTGATGAACCATTTATGGATGGCGATGCTGATGACTGCCAGCGCTACGCAGGTGATAAACCATGCCGTCTCGCCAAAGAAATGATAGATGGCAGCGACGCCAGCCAGCGGGAAGAGGAAGGCGATGGCATAAAGATTGATCTTCAGATTCGCTCCCTGCATGCTGAACATGGAAGTCTGGAATATCTCCAGACGGGAAGAGAAGAGTGCCGTAGGCAGATTAAAGAGATTGATGAACACCGCCAGACAGAAACCGCTGATGAGCACCTGGATTCCGATTCCTGCCTGCAGGAAAAGGAACGGAAGGGTGAGCAGCAAAGCAACTGCACTCACCACCATATAATAATAGAAGCAATTCTGCAGCATCTGCTTCACCTTTACCGGCTTGGTCATCAAACCATGGAAGAAGTTTGCCTCAATACCAAAGGTCCATTGCGACAACACCACCGATGGCAGCAGGATGGCACCTGCCACATAGAGGGTAGTCATAGCCACCTTATCCCCCATTTCCTGTCCCGGCTCTAAAGGCATCAGGGCGAAGAGATAGGCATCGAAGAGGAAGATGGCGGTAATCATAATCACCATCGTACGGACACGCTTTGCTCTCAATGTGCCGATATATTGCAGACTGAAAAGGTTGATATGGCTGAATCCACGGAACTTGGAAACCTTCTGCTTCTGCTCGTTATAAATCTTTTCGTGATAGAGATAGGCGGTAAGTCCGGTGAATACCGCTCCTGCAAGGAAGAAGAAACCTATCCATCCCATATATACTGGGAAGAAGGAAGCCACAAACATATATCCTATCAGCACGGCAAACATTCCCATCCATCCCAATATCAAGGGCCATTTCAGAATCCACTCCGTAGCCTTGCGGTAACAGGTGATGTAGATGCCGTTGATGAAAGAGAACTCCAGGAACAGGAAAAAGCTGGCTACAGCCTCTCTTGCCGGCAGGAGATAGATGAACACCGGAAGCGTAAGCACCGGAAGCACATAGTTCCAGAAGCTCACGAGATTGGTAGTGAGCAGGAACTTGTTCCAGATTTTCTCTGGCACAGGGCGCGACTTCACGTAATCATCCATTGCCGTAATATCCCGCTTCATCACCATCTTCATGATGATGTCTGGAATCAGCATGCCGATTACGATGCCCGCACCCAACAATGCCGGCATATCTTCCCCCTTCAGTTCTCCTCCACTCTCGGTGAAGCCCTGGTAGAAGCCCACACCCACCATCACATACAGGAAGATGATGTAGCACGCCACGAAGGCATCTCTCTTGCGGAAGTTACGGCGCTGTTGCAGCCACCATAACCTTAACAGTAATTTCAACATAATTCTTTCATTGCATTGGTTTATGGATGCAAAGGTAAATAAAAAGCTCTGAATTCTCTAACAAATTAGAAGAAATAACCTAAAAATAACATTAGATAAGAAACAATTTGCAAGAAGAAGCAAAAAGTTATAAGAAAAAAACAAAAAAAGCAGCATCTTCGTCCCGAAGATGCTGCTCGTTTCTAACTAACACTAACTTATGTATCAACTATTCATCAAACTATTAAAGCCTAAAAATTAATTCTATTTTACCGGCAAGATGTTACCATCCTCATCATAGAAGAGAGGAGCCACCTTTACGCTGCGAAGCCAGGTTGTATCATTTGATGGCACGCAGTCGTGATGGAACAGATACCACTGTCCCTTGTACTCACAGATACTATGATGAGTTGTCCAACCTACTACCGGTTCCAGGATGACACCCTTGTAAGTGAACGGACCATAAGGATTATCACCTACAGCATAACAGAGATAATGAGTGTCACCAGTAGAGTAACTGAAGTAATACTTGCCCTTATATTTGTGCATCCAGCTAGCCTCGAAGAAGCGATGAGGATCATCGGCTGGCAATACCTTACCCTCCTCGTCAACAATGACAACAGGCTTTGGCATCTCAGCAAACTGCTGAACATCATCAGTCATCATGGCTACACGAGATGGCAACGGGTTCTCCTTACCTTCAGGGAGATGCTCATTCTTCAGAGCCTTGTTGTCCTTATACCACTGAAGCTGACCGCCCCAGATACCACCGAAGTAGCAGTAAATCTTGCCATCATCATCCTTGAACACGCAAGGGTCGATGCTGTATGACTTGCGGATTGGGTCGGCATTCGGAATGAAAGGACCTTCCGGCTTATCAGCCACAGCCACACCGAGATGGAACACACCATTATAATCCTTGGCAGAGAAGATGAGATAGTACTTGCCATCCTTCTCTACTACATCGTTGTCCCACATCTGCTTCTCTGCCCATGGCACATCCTTCACATCGAGAATCACACCATGATCGGTTACCTCACCTTCCATCACATCGTCCATAGAGAGAACATGATAGTCTTTCATCTGGAAGTGACCGCCATCATCGTCGAAGCTTTCGCCGCTGTCCCAGTCATGAGATGGGTAAACATACAGGCGACCGTTAAACACATTGGCAGATGGATCTGCCATATAATCCTTAGGGAACAAATATCTTGCTTTCATTGTTATCTTATATTTAAAGAGATTGATGATATTATCTTAAGAGATTCTATTTGAAGAGATTGACGATTTCCTTCACCACTGGCTTCACCTCGTTGTTGCGGTCGATGAGCAGTGGATAGTTGGTTCTGCCAGGGATAGGCCAGCCATTCAACCAAGAGTGACCATCGTTGACACCCCAGAAGGTAACACGACTGATGACATCCTTGTGACGCTCTACAATCTTGAAGAGATCGAGATAACGCTGGTTGAAGAGTTTCTGTGCCTTCTTGTTAAGTCCCTTCACGTATGGATTGTACTTCTTCTGAAGTTCAAACTTCTGACTGATTTCCGCTCCGCCGAATCCTTCCGGATTAGGAAGCATGTTCATATCCAGCTCAGTCAGCATCACCTTGACACCTTCACCTGCAAAAGCCTCGATGCTCTTCTCATACTCAGCATAATCAGGATAATCAAAACCATTGTGGCTCTGCATACCTACAGCATCGATGCGGAGACCCTTCGCCTTCAAATCGCGAACCAGCTTGCAGATAGCCTCTCGCTTAGCTGGCTTAGAAGTAGAATAATCATTGTAATAGAGTTCTACGTTTGGATCAGCCTCATGCGCAAAGCGGAAAGCCAGTTCGATGAACTCCGGACCGATAATTTTATAATATAAAGACTTGCGGTAAGAGCCATCATCCTCGAAAGCTTCGTTCACAACGTCCCATCCCTTTACTCTACCTTTATAATGAGTAACCACATTCATGATGTGATTATACATTCTGCCGATGAGCACTTCACGGCTTACCAGATTACCCTTATCATCGGTAAACATCCACTTAGGTGGCTGAGAGTGCCAAACCAGGCAATGACCTATCAAGGTCTTGCCGTTCTTTTCAGCCCAGTCAGCCAGCTTATCGCCATCGGTGAAATCAAAACGATTCACCTCCGGATGATTTTCCTCGCCCTTCATACAGTTCTCGGCAACCACCTGGTTAAACTGTTTCTTCACTACTTCCTCACCTGCTGGGTCTTGTCCGTCTGTCAGAGAAGTATTAACGGCAGCACCCACCAGGAAGTACTTGCCCATGGCCTCCTGGAATGTTGGGATTGTCGTATTATTATTGCCTTTCTGGGCAAAAGCTGCAGAAGCAAGCATCAAGCCCAATGCAAAAGTCGATATTTTCTTCATGTCTAATTTATATTTTTCTCAATTTTAAATGTTACTTTCCCTGTTTGTGCCGAGCCTCAATCTTCTTGTTGATATCATCAATAACCGCATCTGTCAACTCATACTTCGAAATAATGAAGATGGCGAGCAGCAACAAGGCAGCAGGAATGACACATACCAACCAGAGAATACCCTCCTGAGCCTCAGGAGTCTGCTCCACGGCCTTCGGATTGTAAGCCACGTAAGCAAGGATGGCTGGAGCCACCACACTACCCAAGGTCATACCCGCCTTGAAGAAGATGCCCGTCAAGGCATTCACGATACCTGCAATACGCTTACCACTCTTATACTCTCCATAAGAGATAACCTCAGGAACAAGAGCCCACATATAACCCGTAGCTACAATAACACCCGTTGACTTAACAAACTGGGCGATATAGACGAGCATCATACTTGGCTGCTCCATCTTTGCTACCAGATAAAGGAATGCCATACCCACGATGGCGATGCCCAGGAACACATAGAACATGTTCTTCTTGCCGATTGCCTTCTTAATCATAGGCACCAGTGGCATGAAGATGAACGATGGTGCCGAACCCAAACCCATGAAGATGGAAAGCTGCTCGGAGGTTCCGTGAAGGTTGCTGTTCATGAAGTAAGCTCCTGCCGCATTGCCGATAGACATCATGGCGAAGGCGGTGATGAAGAAGAAGGCTATGATACGCAAAGGACGGTTGTGGAAAAATTCCATCCAAAGGTCGCTTATCTTCACATTGGCACTCTCCTCGGCATTCATTACCACACGCTCCTTACACTGTGAGAAACAGAAGAGGAGCAACAACAAACCAATGACGGCATAGATGGTCATGGTGGTAAACCAAGCCACCGGATCCTTAGGCAAACCATCCGACTGCTGGTCGGTAAAGTATGCGATGAGCAACGGAAGGCCTGAGCCTACAGCCAAACCGCCACAGTTTGCCATAAACATACGAACTGACGTCAACACCGTGATTTCATCGGTATCACGAGTCAGCGATGAGTTCAAGGCTCCATAAGGTACATTGATAAATGTATAGAGCAATGTCATGGCAATGTATGTGATATAGGCATAGAGCAGGGATGGTGCAAAGCCATTCCAGAAGCAGAGGATGGCAAAGCCCGAAAGTGGGATTCCTACGAATACCAGATAAGAGCGATACTTACCCAACTTAGGATTGTGCTTATCTATAAGGGCACCTACAATAGGGTCCCAAATCACATTTGCAACATTTCCTACCGTAAACATCACGGAAACGTCAACTGCATCGAGTCCGTAGATATCGGTATAGAAGAACAACAAGTACATACATGTTGTCTGGAAGATGAGGTTTTGTGCCAAGTCACCAGAACCGAATCCGATGCGCTGCAACCAACTCAATTTGTAGAATCCCTGGGATTCCTGTGAATTCTTTTCCATATCTTTATTCTTTTATTTCAATTTTTCTGCGGCAAACTTGCCCATAGCTTCATATCCCTTAGGGTTGAGATGCAACCAGTCGTCTGAATATTCAGCCTTCAGGCGCTGAGGGTCTTTCGGGTCACGGGTTAATTCATCGAAATCGATGACCTCATCAAAGGCACCGCTCTTTCTAATCCATTCGTTCACGGTTTGGCGCATTGCCTCATGCCAGAAAGAATACCATCCGTTGCCCTTGGTTGGGGTGATGGTTCCGCCATATACCTTGATGCCTTTAGCCTTGGCTTTTGCTATCAGTACCTTGTAGCAGGCAATCAGGGTATCTGTTACATGTTCATAATTTCCTCCGCAGCAACCGATATCGTTGGTTCCTTCGAAGATAATGAGCTTATCTACACCTGTCTGTCCCAGGATGTCACGGTCGAAACGCTTCATAGCTGGTTCGCTCAATCCGCCTTGCACCACGCAGTTGCCACCGATTCCGAGATTCAACACACCGTATGGCTTCTCTGCATTCAGGGCATCCGAGAGGAAATCGGTCCATCGGTTCTGATGGTTGGTGGTACTTCCACGGCCATCGGTAATAGAGTTTCCGAGGATAGCCACCACAGGGGTAGTCTTATCGGTCTTCACATCAATGGCTGAAAGATTGTACCAGTGGTCAGCCTTCTCCTGCTTATCGAAAGCAACATCCGTTGGCTTCACCGCCTTGCCCTTCACATTACTAACAATATAAGATGTGGTACGTGATCCGCGATGAGATGTTGCATTCACAGGAGTCTGTGTGCCATAATCGATGGTAATCGTAAGGCGCTGACCACTCTTCAAGGCATACTTCAAATCATCAGAGAAGATAGCCTTTCCAGGAGCAATGGTCACATTCTTCTTACCTCTGAATTTAAGATACTTCACCGTCTTGGTCTGAATTCCCCAGTTACTAGGAACATCTGTATCTGCAATATACACCGATTTGATTTCCACCGGTTCCTTGCTCTGCTCATTACTGAGCTTCACTCTGAGTTCCTCTCCGCCAAAGGAAACATGAACCACCTGTCGGCAAGAGCGGTTGCTCAAGCTTTTCTTAGGCATATCTCCTTTGCCAGTCCATTCCACTGCAGTAGCCCAAGAGCCTTTCCATACCTTCTGGGCAAAAGCTACAGAACTTGACGCTGCCAACACGAGTGCCAAAGATAAGATTCTTATTGCTTGTTTATTCATTGTTATTATGATGCTTTTAATGTTTCTATTGTTGTTGACGATGCAAATTTACTAATAAATTATGAAATAACAGGTATTTTATAGTTACCATTACTTTTCTATTTGTTTCATACTCACAAAAATGGCACAAAAAGATAAAGAAACAAAAAGAAACGAAACATATTGTTACATTAGAATTTGTTTCTTCCATTGTTTTTTGTTACTTTTGCAGCCATAATAACCTATTTAAATAAGAAACGGACAAAAAATATGAAGCATATCAGACATTGCCTCACGGCACTCTTCGCTATCGCCCTATCGCTTATGGTATGGGCCGACAGTGGTGAACTCTTCACTTCGGGCAAGCTATCCAGTTCGCTGATCAACTGTATTGTGCAAGACAAGTATGGCTATATCTGGGTGGGCACGGAATACGGACTCAGCAAGTTCGACGGCTACCGCTTTACCAACTATCTGCACAACGAAGAAGACACAACCTCCATCACCGACAATATTATCTCCGACCTTCTGGTAGATAAGAAAGGTAACCTCTGGATTGGTTGCGCCAAGGGATTGATGCGCTATAATTATGAGACGAACAATTTCTCCCGTCTCCAGTTTCCTGATGGCAGAAAGCCACGCATCTATTCGATGGTAGAAAGCCATCGCGGCGATATCCTGCTGGGCACTGCAGGTTACGGTCTCTACTCCGTGAAGAACAACGGCATAGAGAAAACGGCAAACAACAGATTCACCATCAGATGGGAAAGAGCATACGCCGAGCGCGACTCGGACGTATTCTTCACCCATATCTACGAAGACAAGCACCACTATCTCTGGCAGAGCAGTCACCTGTCAACCTTCACCCGATTCATCGAGAAGCAAGGCAAGGTGCAGCGCAAAGACTTCAAATCGCCATACGGAGCTCCTGTGGCATTCATCCAGCATCGCCCGCAAGCCATGCTCATCGTCTGCATGTATGGCATCATCTACTATGACTATCGAACGGGGCGTATAGCCGATGCCGGTTACGACCTGGGTACTTTCAAGAATCATGTAACCATCAACAATGCCACCTTCGACCACGATGGCAACCTCTATATCAGCACCTCTGAACATGGAGCCCTGATTATCAAGAAGGGAAGCAACAAGGTGGAACAGCTGGAAAACAGCAACAGCAATTTCAATCTTTCCACCGCCTTCGTCAACGATATCATCGAAGACAAGGACAACAACCTCTGGATAGGCTGCTACAAGAAAGGTCTCTATCTGCTCAACCAGCGCCAGCAAGCCTTCAGCAGCTGGAGTTTCTCGGCACAGAACTACATCATCGGCAGCAGCGTTTCTTCCATCGCCCCTGGTGAGAATGGCGAAACATGGTGTACGGTGCAAAACAGTGGCGTATTCTGTTTTGATGCTTCAGGAAAGATTATCGCCCACCCTACCTCGCCAGCAGGCACCTGCATCATCTACAAAGACCGCCGTGGTGCATACTGGATCAGCAACGGAAGTGCGCTCTACAGCTACAATCCGCATACGGGAGCCTATCAGGAAAAGCTCACCTTTACCAGCGCAGGTATCTACTGCATGACAGATGACAACCAGGGCAATCTCTATATCTCTGTATATAGCAAGGGCCTATATATATATAATGTGGAAAGCGGAAAGGTTACCGTACTCAATATGCGACAGAGGGGAAACAAGGGATTCCTCTGCAACGACTGGGTGCGCAGCATGGCATTCGACCATACCGGTCATCTGTGGATAGGCACTTCAAATGGCGTTTCCTGCCTCAACACGAAGACACTCAGCTTCAAGGACTTCGGATGGAATAACATTCTGAAAGACAGACAGGCGAATGGCATCTGCGAAGGAAAGAACGGCAATATGATTATCGGAACGGAAGAAGGACTCTATCTTTTCGACCGAAAGAACAACAAGACCCTTGCTCTCCCTCACGCCGAAGTTCTGAAGGGAAAGCAGGTGTGCAGCATCATCAAAGACCATCAGGGCGACTTGTGGATAAGCACTACCATGGGCATCTGGCAGTATGACCAGAAGAACAGACAGTTTATCGGGCACATCAATGGCAACGGACTCACCACCCGTGAATACGTGCTGGGTTCCTCCATGCATACCGCCAGCGACCTCATCGCCTTCGGAACAAGTGACGGCATCACCACCTTCTACCCGGAAAGAGTGAGAGCCAAGAAGATGGAACTGGGAGATGTACACCTCACCAACTTTATCATCGACGGCAAGCCAATCAACTGTCTGACGGATGAGTTCACGATACCATACGAGGAGAATTCGTTCACGCTGGAGTTCTCGCTGCTCAACTACAGGAACACCGACAACATCAGCTTCCAATATCGTATCAACGAGGGAAAATGGAACAGCACCAACGAAGGCTCCAACGCAGTATCATTCAACAAGTTGAAACCGGGCAGCTACACCCTGGAGGTAAGAGCCATGAGCAATGGCAACTTCTCCAAGAAGTCAACCATCATCCACATCAAGGTGTGCGACCCTTGGTATGCTTCCACCTGGGCATTCCTCCTCTATTTCCTGGCAGCAGCAGGCATCATCCTGTACATCATCTACCGGTATGAGCGCCATCGCAAGGAAGACCTGGAGGAAACCAAGATGCAGTTCCTCATCAATGCCACCCACGACATCCGTTCACCGTTGACACTGATTATGGGACCTCTCAACAAGCTGAAGACAAGAATCACGGATGCCGAAAGCAAACAGGATATCGATACCATCGACCGCAACGCCCAGCGCCTGCTGCTTCTGGTAAACCAGATACTCGACGAGCGAAAGATAGACAAAAACCAGATGCATCTGCACTGTCAGAAAACCCAGCTCAGGGAATTCCTGAACGGCATCATATCGCTCTACCGTTTCAATGCAGAAGAGCGCAACATCACACTCTCGCTCCAGGAAGATGCGAGCCTCAACGATGCCAATGGCAAGTTGCCTGTATGGATAGACCGCATCAACTTCGACAAGGTGATTTCCAACCTGCTCTCCAACGCCATGAAATATACCTTCAATGGCGGCACCATCACCCTCATCATGGGCAAGGACGAGAAGAATGCCATCATCAAGGTACAGGATACCGGCATCGGACTGAAGGAAGAGAAGACTGACCGACTCTTTGACCGGTTCTACCAGGGCAACAACAGCAGCGACCTTCACATCGAAGGCACCGGCATAGGACTGAACCTCTGCAAGGCATTCGTAGAGATGCACGGAGGCAAGATCAAGGCATACAACCGCACCGATGGCATCAAGGGTTCCTGCTTCGAGGTAACCATTCCGCTGGGCAAGGAACATCTGAAGCCAGAAGAGATTCTCAACGAGGAAGAGGACAGAAGCATCGAATCCATCGGCAAGAAAGTGCAAGCCAACCGCAACTTCAACATTCTGATAGTAGATGACGATGCAGAGATTGCCCATTATATCAAGACCGAACTGAGCGACTGGTACCGATTTGAACATGCCAGCAACGGCAAGGAAGGTCTCAAGATGTTGCTCACCGGCAAATATGATCTCGTGATAAGCGATGTGATGATGCCGGAAATGGATGGTATTACCATGCTCAAGAAGATTAAAGGTAACTCTAACGTAAGCGATATTCCGGTCATCCTGCTCACCTCCAAGAGCGAGGTAGAGAATCGACTAGAGGGATTACGCAAAGGTGCCGATGCCTTCCTGGCTAAACCTTTCAATATGGAAGAGCTGCATATTCTCATCGACAATCTGGTAGATAATGTCCGACGCATCCGTGGCAAATACAGCGGTGCGCAGGGACAGAAGGCTAAGATTGAGCAGATAAAGGTAAAGGGCAATAACGACGCTCTCATGGAAAGAGTGATGAAATATATGAACGAGCACCTCGCCGACCCTGACCTCAACGTTGAGAAACTGACAGAAGATGTAGGCATCAGCCGTGCCCAACTGCACCGTAAGCTGAAAGAAATAGCAGGTGTCTCTGCCGGTGAATTCATCCGTAACTTACGATTAGAACAAGCTGCACGTCTTATTGAAGAAGGGCAGATCAACATCACGCAAGTAGCTTATTCCGTAGGATTTTGCAACCAGACCCACTTCTCTACAGTGTTCAAGAAACACTATGGCATGTCACCAAGTGAATATGCTGAAACAAAGAGAAATGAGAAATAAACAACAAATAAAAGAAAATAAGGTATTTTTTCGTATCTTTGCAGCAGAAACAATAATAATACAAACTAACGATCTGCAAAGATATGAAGAAATACCTTATTTTTTTATTTACGGTACTTACATCACTCCATGTTTCTGCACAGAGTGATGGCTCACAGTTATGGCTCGGAAAGCAGTATGCCAACTCATGCCAAGTCATCTCACAGTTGCCCGATGATGCAACAGCCAAGATTGCCAAGCAGGAGTTGGAAAACAACTGGCGTGGCAAGAATGTAGAATTGAAGATAGACAAGACGCTGAATCTTGGCGAGGGTTATCACCTCTATGCCCGTCCTGCACAGCAAGGCGACAACATTCAGTATGAAGCAACCATCACCGCCAGCAATCCTATCGGTTTGCTCTATGGTGCCTACGAGCTAATTCGACTTCAGAACACTGATGCCTACAACACAGGTAGCGGCAATCAGCAGAACTTCAGCAAAGCTATCGATGAGACCGAGAAACCACAAGTGGGTCTTCGCATTCTTAACCATTGGGATAATCTCGATGGCAGCATCGAACGTGGCTATGCCGGCAAGAGCATCTTCAAATGGGAAGAAATCAAACTCGGCAAAAACGGCAAGGGTGGCAGCATCAGCAAGAGTCTTCACGACCGTCTCATCACCTATGCCCGTGCCAACGCATCGCTCGGTATCAACGGAAGCGTACTGAACAATGTAAATGCATCGCCAAAGATGATGACGGCAGAATATATTAATAAGGTGAAAGTCATCGCCAACATCCTGCGTCCATACGGCATCCGAGTGTATCTCAGCATCAACTTTGCTTCTCCTATGGCATTGGGCTATACCAAGACTGCAGACCCATTGGATAAAAAGGTACAACAGTGGTGGAAGAAGAAAGCAAAGGAGATTTATGCTGTCATTCCAGACTTTGGCGGATTCCTGGTAAAAGCTAATTCTGAAGGACAACCTGGTCCTGGCGATTACCACCGCACCCATGCCGATGGAGCCAACATGCTTGCCGATGCCGTCAAACCATACGGTGGCATTATCATGTGGAGAAGCTTTGTATATGGTGCTAACCATAAGGGAGAAGACCGTGTAAAGCAAGCTGTCAGCGAATTCAAAGGGATGGATGGAAAGTTCCGTGACAATGTAATTCTCCAGTCAAAGAACGGTCCGCTCGACTTCCAGCCTCGTGAACCATACGCTCCTATCTTCGACAACATCAGACAGACACCTCAGATAGCAGAACTTCAGATTACCCAGGAATATCTCGGACAGTCTAAACACCTCACCTATCTCGCCCCAATGTGGAAGGAATTCTTTGATTTTGTCAATCCAGACAAACTGGTTGGAATCTCAGGTGTAGCCAATATCGGTGATGATGCCAACTGGTGCGGTCATCCTTTCTCACAGGCAAACTGGTATGCCTTCGGTCGCCTGGCCTGGAATCCTTCGCTCAGCGCAGAAGAGATTGCCCACGAATGGCTCGTTCAGACTTACGAGAATCAGGACGAGAAGTTCACCAAACCTGTAGAGATGATGATGATGACCTCACGTGAAGCTTGCGTCAACTATATGATGCCATTGGGCTTACATCATATCTTCAAGTTCGATCACCACTACGGTCCGGAACCGGATGGTTTCATCGCCAGCTATCCATTGGAGTGGTGCCCTGTTTATTATCACAAGGCAGATGCCAAGGGTATCGGTTTCGACCGCTCATCCAAAGGTACAGATGCCGTAGGTCAGTATCCGGAGCCATATCGTAGTCTGTATGACAACATCGAGACTTGCCCTGAAGAATATCTCCTATGGTTCCATCATGTAGCTTGGAATTACAAAATGAAGTCGGGCAGCACCCTCTGGCAGGAACTCTGCATGAAGTACAACATGGGTGTGGCGATGGTTGAAGTATATCGCGACTTCTGGCACACCTCAGCCAAACAATATATGAAGGGGCATGAACAGGAATGGCAACATACCGATTCATTACTCAATGTACAGTTGGAAAACGCCAAGGAATGGCGCGAGACCTGCCTCAAGTATTTCCAGAACTATGTATCTTCTACAGTAGATAAGTAATAGTAGAACCCGCAGGAAAGTAATGATAAAGTGTCGTAATCTCAGATTTTTTATGAGATTGCGACACTTTTCTCGTTAGAAAGTTGTCGTAATCTCATTTTTTTTGTAACTTTGCGACAGTTTTAAGCAAAAAAGACAGATATGAAAGAGAACATCATCGGAAGAGAACAAGAGATATCCAAGCTGGAGAACTACATCTCTAGTCGTAAATCGGAGTTTATTGCCATATACGGCAGACGACGTGTAGGTAAAACATTTCTCATCAAGGAAATGTTTGAGGGACGTTTTACCTTCCGAGTTACAGGCAAAGACAATGTCTCTACCAAGGAACAACTCACCAATTTTGGCTTTGCCCTCCTTGAGCAAATGAATGTGGATACAATGCCTAAAGACTGGGAAGAAGCCTTCAGATTATTACAAAAGGCTATAGAAAATATGCCGGAAGGCGCGAAGGTCATCTTCTTCGATGAACTTCCATGGTTTGACACTCGTTCCTCTCACTTCATCAGTGTCTTGGAGCACTTCTGGAACGACTGGGCTTTCTATCGCAACGACATCAAGTTGATAACCTGCGGAAGTGCCACTACCTGGATGATAGACAATGTCATCAACTCTCATGGCGGTCTCCACAATCGTGTTACGCACAATATCCTTCTCTCACCTTTCTGCCTGAGAGAAGTAGGAGACTATTTCAAGGCACAGGGATTCAATTATGAGCGACCAGAAATCATCGAATGCTTCATGGCTGTAGGTGGAATTGCCTATTATCTCTCCCTCTTCGAAAGCGACAAGAGCGTGGCACAAAATATCCAGCAACTATGCTTTACACGTGGTGGCGAACTGACAGAAGAATTCGACCGTCTCTTCAAATCTTTATTCAAGAAAGCAGACAATTACCAAGCAATCGTAACGGCACTGAAAAATAAGGGCAAAGGCATGACGAGACAAGAACTCTTGGATGCTACGCATCTTCCCAACAACGGTAGGTTTACGAGCATGCTAAAGGAACTGGAGCAGTGCGACTTCATCCGCAGTTACAATCCTTTTGGAAAGACCAAAAAGGAATGTATGTATCAACTGATAGACCCATTCACATTGTTCTACTTCAAATTCATGCACAACAAAGGTACATTCTTTGACGACTACTGGATCAAGATGCAATCAACCAGCGAGTATGCCTCATGGTGTGGCCATGCCTTCGAGATAACTTGCCTTCATCACATCAACAATATTGTAAAAGCCCTTGGCATAGATGGTTGCATCAACATCCCATGCGCTTGGTCGTATCGCCCTACCAGCAAGACATTGGCAGACGAGGATGCCGATGAGGATTTGAAACAAGGTGCCCAGATAGACTTATTGATAGACCGCTCCGACAAGTCCATTTCCATCTGCGAGATGAAATACTGTCAGGGAGAATATGAAATCAACAAGGCATACGATGCCCATCTCATGCACCGCCTTAACATATTCAAGAAAGTGACCAAGACTAACAAGACCCTCATCCCTACCTTCATCACTCCATACGGACTATATAATAATATGTATGCAAGAAAAATAACAAGACAAGTAACAGGGGATGACTTATTTGCATAACATAAGGTACAAAAAGTTGTACGACAACAAGGTATTCCCACTAGGCTCGACAGAGAAGTTACTTTCTAGCACCCAGAATGATACTTTCTCCAACCCGAGAAGATACGCTTTTCTTCTGAAAGATGCAAGGAATTATTGGAAAATGTTTGAGAGTGAGGGAGATAAAAAGAAAAAGGTGTATCCTCGCTTGCCCGATATGTTGGGCAAGAAGGATACACCTTATTATATTATACTATTCCGAAAGATTTGATTAGTTAATCTTTGGAGCAGTAGCATCAGCATTGTAGTCGGTCTCGTTCAGAGGAACGCCCCATGTCCACTTGTTGCCATCCTCTGGTTTGATGGTGATAGCAACAGACTGATGTGCATTACCACCTTCTGCAAATGACTTGCGGACAACAGCCTTGTTCCAACGCTTGAAGTCGCTCCACTCGAAGCCCTCACCCCAAAGCTCAAGACAACGATAGTCCTGAATCTCTGAAAGAAGCTCCTCGCCAGTCTTTGTGCAGGTATATTCTGGGTTACGACCAGAAGTAGCATTCAGCTCAACCAATGCAGCCTGAGCCTCTGCAGTCTTGCCCAGGAAGTAATTTGCCTCAGCCTCAATCAGTACCATCTCGCTAGAGCGGATGAATGGTACGTAGCCGACACCTGGCTGAGCTTTTACATAGAACTTCAAGTTCGCATCCAGATAGTAAAAACCTGCCTGATATGGAGTTGTTAAGCCCTTAGCCTGATGAGCCTTTACTATAGAATCAGCCTGCTCATAGATGTTATCATCCATCATACCAAGGATACCAAATGTATAGTAATATTTAGACTCCTTGGAGAGGTCAAGGTTAGGGAACTTATCCTCTGTCAGGAAGTTCTGCTTGCGGGCATCATTGTTAGGGATGCGGGAAATCAACTCATGACCGATAGTACCTGAACCGGTTGGATTACCATCTGCTTTTGCATAGTAACCGTTACAAGCACCCTGTGTGCCATAAGACCAATAAAAGTTGTTTTCTGAATCATCACCATAACTTCCCATAATCCACTCAGATGTTGGCTCACAGAAACCGGCAGCGTAGCTATCGTTGCTCATCAATGGATAACCCTGCTTAGCAAGCTTAGCCTGGTCAACAGCAGTCTGGTAATCCTGGCGGAACAAAGCTGCACGTGCATAAACAGCATGAGCAACGTTTGCATTAGGGATCCAAACCTCGCGAGCAGGACGATCGATACCACTTTCGCCAAACAAGGTAATCGCTTCCTGACAATCCTTGTAAATCTGATCTACGGTTTCTGCCAATGTTGCAAATGGAGCATCGCCTGTAGATTCATCCAAACGAAGAACCACTCCCAGTGAAGCACCATTGTTGCTGTCCTGCCAACGATAGCAGTAGTAGTGAATCAACTTCTCGTAGCTGTAAGCACGGAAAGACAAGGCTGAAGCCTTGATAAATTTCTTGTCCTCATCACTACCTGTCGCAGCATCGATATGGGCAATAATTCTGTTTGCCTGACCGATGAGCTGGTAATAATAGTACCAAGCATATCCGTCATAGATAGTACTTGTTCTATTATGGAATGTCTGGTTATGGATAGGTGCCCAACCAGAAGCATAATAGTTATAATTATAGTTCTGGCTTGGCAAGTTCTCATAAAGACGCATGATAGCATTCTCACCAGCAAAGCCCTGTGAGAAAGCATAATGCTGAGTAGTCTGGCAACGAGCGATACCATTTAAAGCCTTGTAAGCCATATCTGTAGTTGCTACAGCTTCTGTAGAAGAAACGGAAGCTGTTGGCTTGGTTTCGAGATAATCGCTGCCACATGATGCCAGCAAGGTTGCAGAAGCTAAAATAGCGCAACCGAATATCTTGTTTATATAATTTTTCATCTTAATTTCTCTTTATATTAATTATTCCCTTAGAATGTTACAGACAAACCGAAGTTGAATACACGTGCACTAACGTATGTATCCTCTGAATCTCCATTGAAGCTATACTGAGGGTTCATACCCTTACGGGCTGTAAGTGTAAACAGATTCTCTGCACCTGCCTTAACCTGCAAGCCCTGGATACCCATGCTCTGGATCCATGCCTTTGGCAAGTTGTAACTCAGGTTGATATTCTTGAAGATGAGATAATCTGCACTTGTCAACCAGCGGTCACTTGTGTCGTTGTTGTAGGTACTGAGGTTGAAGTCGATAATTGGAGTTCCGTTAGGATCGAGACGGTTTGGAGATGTCTCTGTCATTCCCTCAGGCACACCATTCCAAGACTTCAGGATGTCCTTATGATTAGCTGATGCAGAAGAAGCCGAAGCTGTGCTCATCAAGCTCCTGTAAGAAGCATCATAAACCTTGCCACCCAAGCTATAGGTGAACAATACACCGAGGCTCAAGTCCTTCCAACGGAGGTTTGTACCGAATGAACCATATACCGATGGGAGAGCTGTGCCAGCCCACTTGCGCTCAGCATAGGATGTCTCTGTAGTGTAGTTTTTACCGTTGATTGTAACAAGAGTGCCGGCATTCTCTGCTGCCTCAACATTCTCGTCAGCAATGTCATACAAAGAATTACCTGTCATCTGGTCAACACCTGCGAAGTGATAGGTGAAGAACTCGTATGCAGAATGTCCCTCAGAATACTTCTGTACGCCATGGAGAATGTCCTTACCTCCAGGCAGCTTGATCACCTTGTTCTTCAAGGTTGTAGCATCTGCAGAAACTGTCCAGTTCCAATCCTTGTTTTTGATGATTTCACCACTCAAGGCGATTTCAAAGCCACGGTTTGAAATCGTACCAATGTTCTGATAAATAGACCAGTTTGTCATATTTTCATTATGAGGAAATGATCCTGCAGAATATGGCAGACGAACCTCGAAGAGAAGATCCTTAGAACGCTTGTCGAAGTAGCCGATACTGAAGTTCAAGCGGTCGAACACTCTACCCTCTACACCAAGATCGACAGTCTGAGTTGTCTCCCACTTAATATTTGGTGCTGGTAAAGACTGGCTGATGAATGCACCGTTTCCACCATTCTTGTTAATCTCATAAAGTGACTGATAAGCATAAAGGCTTACACCGGCATTGTTACCAACCTCACCATAAGAAGCACGTACACGCAAGTCGTTCAACCATTCTACATCCTGCAGGAAGCTCTCTTTCTTGGCATTCCAGTTCAAACCGAATGAATAGAAGTCACCCCAGCGTGCATCCTTTGCGAAACGGGAAGAACCATCGCGACGGTATGAGAAGTCAGCGAAGTATTTCTCATCATAGTTATAGCGGATACGACCCAAATAAGACTCGGTCTTATCTACATCATCAGAGCCTTCGAAGAATGAATTCTTCAGGAAATTGCCCATAGTTAAGTTTCCTGCTGCAGCCATATTGGTGTTCATTCCACTAGTAAGCTTTCTCTCCCAGCTATAGTTCTCATGACCGGCAAGAACATCTACGGTGTGCTTGCCGTAGGTCTGATTCCATGTCAACAACTCCTGGGCTGTATAGGTAGCATACTGGTATGCATAGCTAATCAAACGACCATTGTTAGCAGCACCATCACCGATGTTAGGGTTGTTGTAAGTCTGACGGTTCTCTGTACTGTTGTTACCATTAGCCTTTACCATCACAGAGAAGTTATATGGCAAATTGATCTTACCATAAACCTGTGCATCAATAACTGCACGACGGGTCTTATCCTTGTCAGCAGTCATCTCGTATGCGATGTTACGGTTAGAGAGGTACTCAGAAGTTACATCAAACTGCTTTTCACCATTCTCATCAAGCGCATAGCTACCATCTGCATTATGCATATACATAGGATAGACAGGCGCCATGTAACGGGTGACATGGAATGGGTTTGCAAAAAGACTACCTTTGGCACCGTCGTTGAACTGACGGTTAGAAACGTTGGCACTCAAGTTGATACCACCTTCGAACCACTTGCTTGGAGTGAACTTAGAGTTGATACGACCTGTGAAACGCTCGAAAGCAGAGTTCTTGGTATAACCCTTCTCGTTCAAGTAACCGGCAGAAGCATAAACATTAAACTTCTCACCACTTACAGCACCAGAGACATTGTACTCCTGACGATGACCGGTACGCTCTACACCATCCTGCCAATCGAGGTCGTCATAACCAGAGAGGCGAGAAGCAATCAGCTTACCATTTGCGTCAAACAAAGCATCATCCTTTGCATTGTAGATATTTCGCTTTACATAGTCGCTAATCAAGTGAGTTGTAGCGTATTGAGCTGCAGCTGTAGCATCCAGACCCATAGAACCAGACATAGCGTAGTTCTTCATTGCCAACCAAGATGCCTCCATCCACTGGTCAGCACCCAGGCGCTCATACTCACCAATACCACGAGTGTAAACACCGTTGTTAATCTGGAGATTGATAGTTGGCTTGATGCCATACTTTGCACGCTTGGTAGTAATCAGGATAACACCATTGGCAGCACGGTTACCATAAAGGGCAGCAGAAGCAGCATCCTTCAATACAGACATACTCTCGATGTCGTTAGGGTTCAACTCAGAGATGTTACCATCGAAAGCTGCGCCATCTACCACATAAAGAGGCTGGTCAGCATCCTTTACCAAGGTTCCGACACCACGGATGTGGATCGTTGGAGCCTTACCTGGCTCACCGTATGAGCTATTAACCTGTACACCAGGAGCAGCACCTTCGAGCGCACCTGTTACAGAAGTAGAGATACGGTTCTCGATTTCCTTAGAATCAACAGCAGTTACAGAACCAGTAATAGATTGGCGCTTTGCTGTACCGTATGCCACAACAACAACGTCATCCAAAGACTGGTTGTCTGCATCCAAAACAATCTTCATGTTAGAAGAAGCCTTGGCTGTCTTAGACTGCATACCGATGTATGTAATCTCCAACTTAGCTCCAGCTGGAGCGTTCAAAGAGAAGTTACCATCAATGTCGGTAACTGTACCTGTGTTAGTGCCTGCAACCTTGATAGAAGCACCGATAACTGGGCTTCCGTCCTCAGAAGAGGTCACGTGACCAGAGATTTGACTTTGTGCAAAAGCCATGCTCGTACTGAGAGCAAGACCTGCAACTACTGTCATGAGTCTTTTTTCCATAAATCTCTCTCGTTTTAAATAAATGAATATATAATGTTTATAATTTCTTTCTCTCAACTTTTCTTATATGATCACTCACAAGGAGTTATCATCATCTTTTTGCCCCCACCTCTTGCCCCGAGGTAGAGATTTATGGGGAAAACGGCGATTTATCACTATAAAGCTATTGGAATTAGCAGGATGTATCATACCTTTGGGTATATTTTCGTAAATTCTTTATTTTTAATCATTTAAACATTTAAGTTATGGCATATTTCAAGTTAGAATTCGGTTTCGGAAGAAGTAAGAGTGAGGGTAAGATTTCTGATTCTGCGAATCACGCAGATGAGCAGGCTGTGTTGGAGATTCCTGGATGGGACTTCGTGAAAGGTGAAGTGGAAAGGGCAAAACTGGAAGGACGTTTTAAAGTTGCCAGTAATTATCTTACTGCAGCTCGTTCCTTTACAAAGTTCATTGGTAGTGACAGTTGGCTTTTTTCTGATATGACGGCAGAAAAGCTGGATAGCTATCAGCGATGGCTGCTGGGGCGTAATATCTGCCTGAACACATGTTCTGCTTATATGCGGGCATTGCGGGCTATGCATCATAGAGCATTGCCGATTCTCAATGCTGCTCCATTCAGTAAAGTGTTTACGGGGAGGACCAAGACCAAGAAACGTTGTATCTCACAATCAGAAATTCTGCAGCTCAAAGCCTTGCCGCTACAGCCTGGAGGTTCTCTTTCCTTCGCTCGTGACATCTTCCTGTTTTCTTTTTATGCGATGGGAATGCCTTTTGTAGATATTGCCTATCTCAAGAAAAGCCAACTGAGAAACGGATGTATTTATTATGCCCGGCATAAGACAGGACAGCAGATACAGGTAGCACTGTTGCCTGCGATGGTTGAAATCATCATGCGATATGAACAAAGAGATTCAGAATTTGTCTTTCCGATACTTTCAGACAAGGTAGAAGATTCTGTTTCCTCACCATCTGTTTCTGCCCAACAGCATCGTCAATATACAGCTCGATTGCGCCAGTACAACTACAATCTGCATCAGGTGTCTAAGATGTTGGGGCTGGCTCAACCCTTATCCTCTTACGTGGTTCGTCATTCGTGGGCAAGCATAGCTTATCTTCATCATCTGGACATCAGCTTGATAAGCAAGGCTTTGGGACATACCAAATCATCAACCACCTTTATCTATATTAAAAGCCTTTTTGATTCCGACTTGTTCGAAGCAAACCAGACTTTGATGCAAGATTTGGGGTTATAATCCTGTCGGAAAACTTCATTGCCCATCGAAACAGGCTTCATCGACCATAGAAATAGGCTTCGTTTGCAGTTGAAGCTGGTTTCTAGTTCAAATGAGAAAGAATGGTACTTACGAGGTGTCGGAACGTCTCTGAAAGGTAGCCACGATAGTCCTGGCGGGTTACAAGTAGCCTTCTTCTGTTTATTGCCTGGTTACGGCAAGATATTGCCCTCTACTAGGGCAATTTTGTGCCATTTCCAGGCACAAAACAATACGTCGGGAGGAAAATTTGGGCAGGACTATCATCTTGATTTAGGATATGGTTGCAGCCAGAGCCGTTTTGCTCGTAAAAATCCTACTCTCGATTTTACTCTTCACTCTTCACCAAATCGTCTGAAACCCCGATAAACACAGGGGTTGTGAGAGGTGAAGAGTGACGCACCTCTCTTCACCACTCTTCACCTCTCTTCACCTTATGCAAGAGGATAAACGCTGAGCCGCTTACTTATCACGAAGCTCGGTCATCATTGATGACCAGCGCTGGTCTTCAATGATGGCTGAAGCAGGGAGTAAGGAATGATCTCGGAGTCTCAAAAAATACAGGTGAAGAGAGGTGAAGAGTGGTGAAGAGTACCTTGTTACTCTTCACGCGCGCAATTTTCTTATATACAGTTGGTTATGCTGTATTTGTGAAGAGTGAAGAGTGTTTTTGAAAGTAGCTCTCTATTCATCAAACTCAGCCAAACTCCTTCGAAAAATGTGAGAGATTGGGCAAAAAGTCCTTAGGAAAATGTGAGAGATTGCCGTAAAACTCCTTCGAAAAATGTGAGTATTTAACATGAAACTCCTTTGCAAAATGTGATAAATATATTTAAAACTCCTTCGAAATATGTGATTTTTCTTGCTTAATACCATGATTTTTAGTACTTTTGCAAAAAACAAATAAAAGCGTATGGAAAGACTTCTAATTCACCAATTGTTAAAATGGAAAGAGAGCACCCATCGGAAACCGCTTGTCTTAGAAGGAGCAAGACAGGTAGGCAAAACCTGGTTGTTAAGAGAATTCGGCAAAAAGTATTTCAAAGATGTTTGCTATATCAACTTTGAGCAAAAAGACAGGTTGGAAAGCATCTTTGCGGGCGACCTTTCGCCCCAATTCATCATCGAGCAGCTATCCATCTATCATGGAAAGCCAATCAAACCACAAACCACACTCATCGTATTTGATGAAGTGCAAGAAATGCCTCGTGCCCTTACATCACTAAAGTATTTTTGTGAGGAAGCACCCGAATACGCCATTTGTTGTGCGGGCTCTCTGCTGGGCATAGCATTGCATGAAGGCACATCTTTCCCTGTTGGAAAAACAGACTTTCTGCATCTATACCCTCTAACTTTCAAGGAGTTTCTTCTTGCCAATGGCGAGCAGATGTTAGTTGACTATATACAGCAAGGCAACAGAAACGTAAAAGCTTTCGAACCGCGACTCATTGATTATCTCAAGAGATATATGATAGTAGGAGGAATGCCTGCTGTTGTTAACGAATGGCTTGACACCAAGGATTTTACGAAGGTAGAGAAAATTCAGAAACAACTGATTGCTGCATACCAAAAAGACTTCTCCAAACATGCACCTCATCAAATGGTCGAGAAAATAAGATATGTGTGGAATAGTATCACCTCCCAACTTGCCAAGGAAAACAAAAAGTTTGTCTACGGCTTGGTAAGAGAAGGAGCCAGGGCAAGAGAATATGAGGATGCCATCATGTGGCTATGTGACGCAGGCGAAACTATCCGCACCCACAATGTTAGCAAACCAGACGTTCCAATATCCGCATATGTTGATTTGAAATCATTCAAGGTATTCCTGCTGGATGTTGGCTTGCTGAGAGCCATGAGCGGAGTGTCGCCTAAGGTTATCTTAGACGGCAGCAGAATCTTTGAGGAATTTAAGGGCGCATTGACAGAACAATTTGTCTGTCAGGAGCTTCAGCAATTTTCTGACACCCTCCAAACCAATTATTATTGGACGTCCTCTGCCACCTCGGAAGTAGACTTTATCATCTCTGATGGCCTTGATGTCTATCCATTAGAGGTAAAAGCAGGCGTTACGATGAATGACAAGAGCCTCAAGCTCTATGTGGAGAAATACTCTCCCAAATGGGCTATCCGTACCAGCCTCTTGCCATACGAGCGTAATGCCGAGGCTAAAACGCTCAATATTCCTCTCTATATGCTCTTTGTTCTCGGAAAGGAGCTGGAGACTGAAAGCTAGAATCTAAAAGTGTCCTCACTGACGGACTTTGGTGCCCCAGTGAGGAACAAACAACAACTACGAGGTAAGCAACCACTTCCATACTGGTATCACTTCAATCTTCAAGTCATCCAGTTCTATCGTCTCTTCTTCATCCATCGTAATAACAAAAAGTTTACTTCCTGGATACCTCTTCTGATAAGCATTCAAAGCCCCCAATTCTCGCTCACGAGTAGCAGCATCCTTGATACTATACGACACTTGAAAAGCACATTGATGCTCAAAGAGACAAAAGTCCACCTCCACATTATCATAATAATAGAAGAGATCTTCCCCATACTTCTCATGCAGGTGAATGGCTACCAGATTCTCCAAGAGAGATGTTTCTGGATCAAAGAGGAATAGACTCAGAAAACCATTATCTATAAAGTAATACTTCTGGTTCGACATTCTATCTTGCAATTTTGCGCAAATGTTTTCTATGGAGAAGACCAGGCAAGTGTCCTTGATATATCTCAGATAGTCCACTATCGTCTCTTGCTTTACCTTTCCTGCCACAGTAGAAACCAGATTAGCCAGTCTGTTAAAAGACTGTGGCTGCTTTACGCTCTCAGAAAGTTTACGTATCAAAGTCTTCATCGCCAGAGGGTTACGAATACCGTATCTGGTAATTAAATCTCCAAAGTAAATCTTGTTGTATAGATTGCCCAACCACTCTCGCTTAAACTGATTGTCAACAATCACCAATTCTGGCAAACCGCCAATATGAAAATACTCAAGAAAAGCCCTCTTGAGGTCAGAATTTTGCAGATACTCCCACTGCGCAGGCAAGGAGAAATGCTGGGCTGTCAAGTATTCCTGAAAGGAGAAAGGAAAGACGGGTTGCACCATATATCTGCCACCAAGCGTAGTAGAAATCTCGCTACTCAGCATCTTGGCGTTGCTACCAGTGATATACACTCTATATTTCTGGTCAGCAAGTCTACGTGCAAATTTCTCCCACCCATCAATGATTTGTATCTCGTCGAGCATGAAGATCGGCTGATGCCCATACATCTCCTCGTAAGCCTGCTTGATGGCATCCAGGTCGGAAAGCTGGAGATTTTCCAATCGGTCGTCCTCAAAATTGAAGTAAAGGATTTCCTCTGGCAGATGTCCCTGAGCTATCATCTCTTGGGCACGCTGATATAGCAAGTAAGACTTACCGGCTCTTCTTAGTCCTACCAGCACATAGTTAGAATGAGATTCGAAGCTGATGTTTCTTTTCACCATCTCCACATTCTGAATCATCCTTTGGTTCTCCGCTATCAGCAGTTTTGCTATTCTCTTGTCCATATCTTCCGTTTTATGTTAATCTGGGTGCAAAGATACAACATTTTCCTTTATAAAGGAAGAAAAATCATAAGATATTTCCTTTATAGGGGGTAATTTTTCCCCAAAAGTTTCCTCTATAAAGGAAACTTTCTTTAAACTCCTCCAAGCGGTCTCTCCGAACCTGTTTCCTGCCATACGGTAGAAATGAGGATTCTAAGATGCTGAATATTCCTCTCTATATGCTCTTTGTTCTCGGAAAGGAGCTGGAGACTGAAAGCTAGAATTTAAAAATGCTTAAAAAACAAGCGTTTTCCAACATTCCCCCGAAAAATGTGTAGAAAAACTCCATTATTCCCTCGAAAAATGTGTAACTTTGCACTGTTATTCCCCCGAAAAATGTGGGAGCATCTAAGAGGGTTCCCTAGAAAAATGTGTAAAAAGGAGCTGGAATTATGGAAAGAACAAGTATTAAAGAACTGGTTAAATGGAAGGATAGTTCTCGGCGCAAACCCCTTGTAATAGAGGGCGCAAGACAGGTAGGAAAGACTTGGCTTGTAAAAGAGTTTGCACGTCAAAACTACAAGCAGTTGGCTTATGTCAACTTTGAAAACATGAAAGTCTTGCAGAATGTCTTCATACAAGACTTCGACATAGACAGAATTGTCACAGCCATTGGGGCTGCGACGCATGTAACATGTACGAAGGGCGACACCCTTATTTTTCTAGACGAGATACAAGCTGCCCCCAATGCCATCACATCACTCAAGTATTTCTATGAGAATGCTCCAGGCTACCATGTAGTGGCGGCAGGCTCCTTGCTCGGCATCGAACTTCACAAGGGGGAATCGTTTCCCGTAGGTAAGGTACAATTTCTCAGTTTATATCCTATGAGTTTCGTGGAGTTTGTCATGGCGATGGGTGAAAACGGATTGGCTCAATTCTTGCAAAACAAGGACTGGGACATGATCAATGCCTTTGCTCCTAAATACCAAGAATTGATCAGATATTACTATTATGTAGGTGGAATGCCCGAAGCAGTGCTCAGCTTCAGCCAAAACCGGGATTGGAAGGAAGTTAGGATGATACAAAACGAAATATTGAAGAGTTATCAAAGAGATATATCCAAGCATGCCCCTTTGGAGATTGTGCCTCGAATAACAGACATTTGGAATTCGGTTCCTGCACAACTGAGCAAAGAGAACCGCAAATTTATCTACGGATTAGTGAGAGAGGGAGCTAGAGCCAGAGAGTATGAAATAGCCCTGCAATGGCTTCAAGATGCAGGACTTATATATAAGGTATATAATGTGAAGGCTCCGCGCATCCCGCTGAAGAGCTATGAAGATCGTGCCGCCTTTAAGATATTCCTGCTAGATGTGGGACTGCTGGGAGCGATGGCTCGCCTAAAGACCACAACCGTCATTTCGGGCAACGATATTTTTACGGAATTTAAGGGAGCCTTGACTGAACAATATGTGATGCAGCAGCTATTGCTAAGCTACGAACCATACTATTTCTCTAAACCGAAGAGTACACAAGAGATAGATTTCTTGATAGAAGACGAAGAGGGCGAGGTGATTCCGATAGAAGTGAAAGCGGAGACGAACGTGAAAGCTAAGAGTTTGCGTCAATTTGTAGAGGATAACCACCCGCAAGCCGCTTATCGCATCTCGATGAATGATTACAGACCAGAGGACTGGGTAACCAATATCCCTCTCTGGGCTGCCGAATCCCTCTAAGCTCTCTAAGGAGCTGGAGACTGAAAGCTAGAATCTTAAACGGGCGACGGTTTTTAAATGAACTGTCGCCCGATTCTTTACATTTTATAAGAAAAAGCGCATAAAAACCGGATATTTATAACAAAATGTAGTAGAAAGTGCAACTTTTTCTGAAAAAAGTTTGGTGGTTTCCTAAATAATGCTTAATTTTGCACCCGATTAAAAATATTCTTTAAAATTAAGTAAGTTTTAGACTTACAGACCCTTATATAATATAAGGTATAAAAAGCGAACTCCTCCACCTCGGGGCAAGAGGTGGAGAGCAAAAAGATGATAGACTGCTCCTTGTGAGTGATCATATAAGTTAAGTTGAGAGAAAGAAATAATAAACATTATATATTCATTTATTTAAAACGAGAGAGATTTATGGAAAAAAGACTCATGACAGTAGTTGCAGGTCTTGCTCTCAGTACGAGCATGGCTTTTGCACAAAGTCAAATCTCTGGTCACGTGACCTCTTCTGAGGACGGAAGCCCAGTTATCGGTGCTTCTATCAAGGTTGCAGGCACTAACACAGGTACAGTTACCGACATTGATGGTAACTTCTCTTTGAACGCTCCAGCTGGAGCTAAGTTGGAGATTACATACATTGGTATGAACTCTACTAGCGTGAAGGCAGGCAAGAACATGAAGATTGTTCTTGATCCAGACAATCATTCTTTGGAAGATGTAGTCGTTGTTGCGTATGGTAAGATGAAGAAGTCTTCATTTACGGGTTCTGCTGCCGCTATTGGTAACGAGCAGTTGGAAAACCGTGCAGTATCCAACGTATCTAAGGCTCTTGATGGACAGGTTGCTGGCGTCACAGTTACATCTGGTAGCGGACAGCCTGGTGAGGGCGCAAAGATTATTGTTCGTGGCTTTGGCTCTATAAATGCATCTAACAACCCTCTTTATGTTGTAGATGGTATTCCTTATGATGGTAACATCTCTAGTATCAACCCTTCTGATATTGCACAGATTACAGTATTGAAAGACGCTTCTGCAGGTGCACTTTATGGTGCTCGTGGTGCGAATGGTGTAGTGATGATTACAACAAAAAAGGGTGAAACAGGTAAGACCAAGGTTTCTTTCAAGAATACCTTGGGCTGGTCTTATCGTGCACTTCCAAAGTATGAGAACGTGAACCAGAAAGAATTTGTTCAGTTGTCATACGAAGCTTTGCGCAACTCTTATGAATTTACCAATGGTATGTCTCATGAGGCAGCAGTAGCTGCGGCTCGTGCAGCATTGAGCAGCAATCTGGGTGGCGAACAGTATAACCCATTTAAGAATTATACTTTTTCAGAGATTATCGATCCTACTACCGAGCAGGTACGTTCTGACGCAACTTCCGCATGGAATGATGATTGGATGGACATGCTGATGAATAGTGGTGCTCCACGCCACGAACATGAACTTTCAGTTTCTGGCGGAACAGAGAAAACACAATATCTTATTTCTTTGGGATATTTGAATGAGAATGGTATATTAAAGAATACTAATTTCGAGCGTTATTCTGGACGTACTAATGTCGATTCACAGATAAATGATTGGTTCAAGGCTGGCATGAATACCTCTTTGGCATATACTAGCAGTAAATATAACCAATACGCAGATAAAGATCATTCTTCTGCCCAAAATAATGTCTTCTATTCATCTCAGTTTGTTTCCCCTTTGTATCCAATGTATCTTAAGGATGCTAGTGGTAAGGATCTCTTGGATGCCAATGGCAATCGTCAGTTTGATTATGGTGAGAATGGTCGTCCATCATTGACAGACTATAACCCTTTGGCTGGTCTTTACGAAGACAAGTCGTACAACACTTATGATAATGCAAGTGTTCGAACCTATATGTCATTTGGTTCAGACAAGGATTCCTTTGGCTGGGCAAAAGGCTTGAAACTCACATTAAATTTTGGTGCCGATTATGTTTCCGGTGAGCAGACAACAATGATGAATAAATACCATGGCAACCAAGCTAATGCTGGTGGCTACATCACAAAAGCTCATAACCGTACACTGAGTTATACATTCAACCAGTTGCTTACCTGGAACCGAACATTTGACAAACATAGCGTTGATTTGCTTGCTGGTCATGAATTCTACCAGAAGAAATATAAGTATATGAATGCTGCCAAGACAAATATCGTGGATGGTATTGACGAGTTGGCTCCAGCAGCAAAACTTACAGATGGCACCTCTTATTCTACAGAATATGATGTGGAGTCTTGGTTGGGTCGTGCTAATTACAACTACGATGACAAGTATTACTTCTCAGCTTCATTCCGTCGAGATGGCTCTTCCCGTTTCTACAAGGACAATCGTTGGGGTACATTCTGGTCTGTAGGTGCTAACTGGCGCATTAGCAATGAAAAGTTTATGGAGAATGTTAAGTGGATAGACAATCTTTCTTTGAAGGCCTCTTATGGTCAGCAGGGTAATGACGCTATCCTCGATGCATTAGGCTATCAGGATTATTATGTATGGCAGAATCTCTATGACTTGAGCTATTCTAATGGTGGTGCAATCGGAGGTTTCGTATCTTCCTTGGAAAACAAGGATATCTCTTGGGAGAAGAGTGGCAACTTGAACATCGGTCTTGAAGGTTCTTTGCTCAATCGTCTCATCGACTTCAGCGTAGAGTATTACAACCGCAAGACTTCAGATATGTTGCTCAACTATCCTATGGCTCTTTCTACTGGATTCAGTGGTTACAATGCAAATGTGGGTAACGTTCGCAATCAGGGTTTTGAGTTGATGCTGGCTGTTACTCCTATCAAGAATGAAAATGCTGTATGGCGCATTCAGTGGATGGGTTCAACCATCAAGAATAAGGTGCTGAAGCTTACAGATAAATCAAATCAGATTGTAAGTGGAAGTTACATTATTAAGGAAGGACTGCCTATTTATACATTCTATATGGCAAAATCCGCAGGTGTAGATCCACAGACAGGAGCCCAGCTCTACTATGCATATGAGAATATGGATGACAATGGTAAGGTGACTGGCGAATACATCACTTCGGATTACACAAAGGCTGCCAATTCCAAGTACTATTGTGGAGACCGCATGCCAGACCTCTATGGTAGCATCAATACAAGTTTGAATCTCTTCAAGTGCATCGACCTTAGCGTCACGACCACATACTCGATTGGAGGTAAGATTTTGGACAACTTGTATATGAGTTCTATGCAAAATATGTATTTCAACAATGCTTGGAACAAAAATGCACTTCGTCGCTGGCAAAAGCCTGGTGATATCACCGACATTCCACGTATCGAGGTTGCTGGCAAATATACTCTTACTGACAATTACTTGATAGATGCTTCTTATTTCGCAATCAAGAACATCACATTGGGTTATACACTGCCAAAGATTGTTACCAGCAAATTGCACCTTTCCGGTGTGCGCATTTATGGTACAGCAGAGAATCTTGCACTTTGGAGTCATATGAAGGGTATGGATCCACAATATAATTTTAATGGTTCTACCGATTATGTTTATTCTCCAAACAAGTCATATACAATAGGTCTTGAAATCAATTTCTAAACAAGAAACGAAAAGATAAATAATTATGAATAAAATATTAAAATATATATTCATGGGAACTCTCACACTGGGCTTCGTAACTTCATGTAGCGATGACCAATTGGAGACTTCTCCTACTGATAGAGTTTCTGGTTCTACTATGGAAGGTAGTGCCGATGCTGCCATGATTGCAATGAATGGTATCTACCGTTCTATGTACACCGCAGGTTGGTCAACGGCAGCTAATACCCATCAGTGCTTTGGCATTTCTGCCTACAACTTGATGGCAGACGTTATGGGTGACGATTGCATCATGAATGGAATGGGTTCTGGTTGGTTTTGGTTTGATGCTGTTTACAATGTTAAGCCAAGATATACATCAAGTGCCTGGCGTTCATACGACTTGTGGAATGCCTACTATGCTTGGGTTCAGAATGCCAACTACATTATCAAGAATGATGCAAATCTGGGCGAGAATGATACTGATATGAAGTACGTAATTGGACAAGCATATGGTGTCCGTGCATACGCTTACTTCATGTTGGCTCAGACATTCGCTCGCACTTATAAGGGACATGAGAGTGATCCTTGTGTTCCTCTTTATACAGAACCGACAACCAACAAGACAGATGGAAAGGGGCGTTCTACAGTGCAAGAGGTTTACACTCAGATTTCAAGTGATATAGCTAAGGCTGTTGAATACTTGAAAGCAAGTGATGGCACAACTTCTATCAAGAAGGATAAATCTTTTGTAGGGTTGTATGCAGCTCTTGGCATTCAGGCACGTGTGGCATTGACTATGGAAGATTGGGCAACTGCTGCAACTGCTGCAGAAGAAGTTATCAACAGCGGTCAGTATGAGATTCAGAACATAAAGGCTGCCGACTTTGTTGAAGATGCTCCTAACTTCATAAATACTGTTAGTAATAAGAATGTTATCTGGGGTGCAACTATTATCGCAGACCAGTCAGGTGCTTATGCTTCTCTCTTCACCCATATGGATGCAGCTATTGGAAAATATGGCGCTTCTGCTCGTAAGCAGATAAATAAAGATTTGTACAATAGTATGTCTGAGACTGATACCCGTCGTTGTTGGTGGAATCCACAAGACAAGAACAATGCCGATGGAGGATACCAGCAAGAAAAGTTCAAGTTTTCAAATGCAGCAAGTTGGTTAGGTGACTATGTTTGGATGCGTATTGAGGAAATGTACTTAACTGCAGCTGAGGCAGAGTGCATGCAAGGTCATGATGCAAAGGCTAAGGAATTGCTGAATACATTGATGAAGCATCGAGACCCTAACTATTCTTGCACCAAAACCGGAACAGCAATGGGCAAGTTAACATCAGACAAGACAGGCTCACTTCGTGAGGAAATTATCAAGCAGCGCCGAATCGAGCTCTGGGGTGAATATGGTCGCATTTACGATATTCGTCGTCTTCGTCAGGGTTTTGTCCGTTCTACAGAACAAGGATGGCCAAATGATCCTAGCATATTGTTGACGAATCGCCCATCTGATGATCCTGAGAATTATATGTGGGTATTAACAATTCCACAGGCAGAATTTGACGGAAATGTCAATATGAATGCGCAGGAAGACCAGAATCCAACTGGCGACAAGTAATTTATACAATAATTTTAAAAGGCTATAAAAAATGAAACATATAAAGTTTTTAGCTATCGCTTTTGTAGCAATGTTGACATTGGCTTCTTGTAGCACAGACCAAGAAGGACCTATCTATACTCCTATGAGTGAGAACGTTTCTTTGTCAACTAAGACACAAAGCTATCAGACTCAAGAGTCAAGCTTGGAAATTCCAGTAAGATTCGTCCGCTCTGACGCTAGTAAGGAATATACTGCACATTACAATATAAGCACTACTGCCGATAAGATTTTCTCTGACCCAAATAATGGTGAGGTAACATTCAAGGCAGGCGAGGGTGTAGCTATCGTTACTATCAAGGCTGAGAATATGCAGAAAGGTACAACTTATAAAGCAAAGCTGACATTAAGCGATGCCGATGTTGCATTGAAGGATACTGTAACTAACAATATGCTTACAGAGTCAACAATCTCTATCATGTGTGATTATGAGTGGGAGGATGCTGGTACTGTATCATTTACTGATGCTACTTTTGCAGAAACACCCGCAACTGTAGAAGGCGTAAAGATTCTACACGCAGTTACTGACGAGTTCAATCTTTACAAGCTTGTAGCTCCGTACAATGCTATTTATGGCGATGAAATAGGCGAAGCCGACATCCAGTTCTATCTCAATGAAGATTATAGCGCCAAGGATTTGGCATCTGCCGGTAAGCTTGATATATTCCCAAATGCTGGCTATAAGATGTACTGGGACACCAAGAATTATCCAGATTATAACAATTTCAGCAACGAAGGTGATATCTTTGTCGTAAACTTCCTTCTGACTGATGATAAAGACTTGTTCCCTGGTGGCTATTTCTCATTCAAATGGGACAAATGGCCAGGCAACAAATAGTATTTCAGCTAGATAAATAATAAATTAAGGTGTATCCTTCTTGCCCAACATATCGGGCAAGCGAGGATACACCTTTTTCTTTTTATCTCCCTCACTCTCAAACATTTTCCAATAATTCCTTGCATCTTTCAGAAGAAAAGCGTATCTTTGCAGAAGAAAAGCTGCACTCGGCAATCTGTAAGCAAGCTTACATTGCACTCGTTTGCATAATCTTTGCAGCACGAAAGTTGAATCATTAAAACAAGGAGGTAGAATATGGATTTATTTGATAGCAAAAGACAAGAAAGATTAGAGGCTGTAAGAAAGGCTTCTACTGCCAGTAAAGAAGCAGCAAGAAAATTTCTCATTGAGGCAGGAATCTTGTTGCCAAACGGAGAAGTTGCACCACATTTGAGATAAAGTTATGAACAAGGAGAATCTTTCATCAGTAGCGTTACTCTCCAATGATGGAGATATGACTTCGTTTAGATATGGCAATAACAATATCCGATTTCGTTCTCCAAAATGCCTCAAACGATATACAGAGGTTAAGGAATGGGATAAGGGATATATTGTTGTTATGGCAGATTATGAAGGTTTGGGCGAAACGGAAGAGTATATTGACCTTTTGCCCATATTGAAGAATCTGTATATCAATCCTGAGACTTTTCTCAAACCAATCAAGTCAGTAAAAATAGATTATCATGAAGGAAGAAGAGATTAAAATCGTGGCAGGAAATGAGCAATAATGGCTTTTATCATGGAGAATAATTTTTCGAAAAAATCTTTGGTATATTCCATATTTATTATTATCTTTGCAGCGCAGTCCCGGTAAGGCCCTCTCCCAGATTATTCGATGCTGGTGATGCCCCCGTTTTTTTTATCTTTGCAAAACAAAAGTTGAATCATTAAAACTAAGGAGGTAAATATGGCAGAATTGAAAGATAGATACATAAGATTTGACTGGGCTATCAAGCGTTTGCTTCGCCAAAAGGCGAACTTTGGTGTGCTTGAGGGCTTCTTGACTGTGTTTCTGAATGAACCTATTAAGATTGTTGATATTCTGGAAAGCGAAGGTAACCAGCAACAGGCTAATGATAAGTTCAACAGGGTAGATATCAAGGCGAAAAACAGCAAGGGAGAAATCATTATCGTCGAGATACAGAACACAAGTGAACTGTATTACCTGGAGCGTGTACTATATGGAGTAGCCAAAGCTATTACAGAGCATATCAATCTGGGAAATACATACAAAGAGGTGAAGAAGGTATATTCCATCAGCATTCTGTACTTTGATCTGGGCAAGGGTTCTGACTATATTTATGTGGGACAGAACAACTTCGTGGGCTTGCATACCCAAGACCATCTGATCATCAGCACCAAGGAGAAAGATACGATAGTGAGGAAATCGCCTTCCGAGATTTTCCCAACTTATATTCTGGTTCGTGTAAACGAATTCAACAAGGTGGCTAAATCACCATTGGAAGAATGGGTTGAATACCTGAAAAATGGAGTCATCTCTCCAGACACCCAGGCACCAGGTCTGCAGGAAGCTCGTGAGAAACTGAAATACTATTCCATGTCGGATGCAGAACGTTATGCATACGATGAGCACATCAATGCCATCATGATTCAAAATGATGTTTTGGGAAATGCCAGATTGGAAGGTATGGAAGAAGGCAGAGCTGAAGGTAGAACTGAAGAGAAAAATAACATTGCCCGCAAAATGCTGGCTAATGGATTGAGCATAGAGCAGATAGCTTTAATTACTGGTTTGACAGAGCAGGAAATTAAAAGACTATAATATAATAAGGTGTATCCCCTAGCCTTTCATCATCGAAGGCTACAGAGGATACACCTTACTTTTTTATCATCTCAGCTGATAAGAAACGATACTATGAACGGATCTTGTAGCCGTGGATGCTGTAATACAAAATGTAGAGGAAGCAAGGGAGACAGAGCCAATATGCCTGCTGAGCACCTACTGCATCCTTCAGACTGCCATAGAGCGTAGGAAGAACAGCTCCACCAAACATCGCCATGATGAGCAATGAAGAACCTGACTTGGTAAACTTACCCAGATCTGCCATTGCCAATGGCCAGAGAGCAGGCCACATCAGAGAACAACCCAATGCCATCAATGAGATGAAATAGATGGAAATCTCGGCTGGAGTAAGAACCACCAGCAAAGCTCCGGCGATTGCCAGGAACGAACAGAGTTTCAAGGCTACCGCCTGACTGATGTACTTAGGAATCAGGATGATACCGCAGATATAACCGATAACAATACCGATAGGAGCAATCCAGGCATAGTTAGCTGCACCAGGCAAACCCAGGGAATTGGCATAATCTACCAATGTACCGAGAGAAACCGTCTCAACACCTACATAAAGGAACAGCGCCAGACAGCCCAAAAGCAAGTGAGTGAACTGGAAGACAGAGGTCTTGGTTGCTGCATAAGCGCAGGCAGCAGATTCCTCCTCCTCTGATTCATCCTCGCCGGCAGCCTTTACCTCTGGTAATGGAGCCAGGAATGCCAGAACACCCAAAGCCAGGAACGCTACGATGATGATCCAAAATGGCTTGGACAAATCCTCGATTCCGATGAGATGAACATCCTTGCCCAGCAGCCATACGATGAACATGGATGGGATTGGCCACGCCAACTTGTTGCAGATACCCATCATACTGATACGCTTGGCTGCACTATCCAAAGGACCCAGAATGGTGATGTAAGGGTTGACGGATGCCTGGAGATAGGCATTGGCAGCACCACTTACAAAAGAAGCAAGCAGGAACAGTGGGAAACTCTTCTCATCGGCAGAAAGGATGAAGAGATAGAATGCTGCTGCGAAGATGACAAACGACAGCGACATCGTCTTCTTATAACCGATAGCCTTGATGGTGAGTCCGGCAGGATAACCGAAAATTAGGAACGGAATGAAGGTGGCTGCGATGATGAGATAAGAGGCAGCATTGGAAATACCCAGCGAGCCCTGCAATACAGGCACCAGCAAGGAATTAATACCCAGGGCAAAGCCCAAAGAGAAAAACATGATTCCAATGAACGACAATGGAATCGCAAAACTTTTTGTTGGTTGCATAGACTTATATTTTAGTTAGAATTTTGGGCAAAGGTACAACTTTTCTCAATATTCTCCAAAGTTTTATGAAAAAAGTTTTTAAATTTCTTGGTTTTATTGCCTTTTCTATCTAACTTTGCACGTATGATGAAAAGATTATTAGTTTTCTTAATGATGTTCTGTGCCCTATCAACTTATTCTCTGGCACAGAACTGGGTAGGCACCTGGGCCACAGCTCCGCAAACTGTAGTCAAATCATTTATGCCCTATAACAATTGCATGACTAACCGTTCGGTACGCCAGGTGGTAAAGGTTAGCATAGGAGGCGACGTGATCCGCCTCAAGTTGAGCAACATCTATTCGATGCAACCCGTAGAGATCCGATCTATCTACATCGCTCATGCCAAGGATTCCTCCGACATCGATGCCAAGACGGCGCAATACTTCAAGTTCGGCAACAGCTACAAGACCGTCATCCCTGCCGGCAAGCAGATTGTGAGCGATGCCCTGAAGTTCAAACTCAGGAATCTGGAGCGTGTAGCCATCACCATCAACTACACCTCGGCTCCCGAAATTCCGACCGTACACATGGGTTCGCGCACCACCTCCTATATCATGAAGGGAGTAACCAATGCCCACTCCAACTTTGAAAAGGCATTCCGGGAGAACCACTGGTACAACATCAGCGGCATCGATGTCTATACGATGAGCAACAACATGAGTGCCATCGCCATCATCGGAAACTCCATCACCGACGGAAAATGCTCTACCGACAATGCCCAGAACCGATGGCCCGACGTGATGTCGGAGATGCTGCAGCTGAAGCATAAGATAACCAATCAGGGTGTGCTGAACCTGGGCATCGGCAACAACCGCGTAACCGTACCGGGCGGATTCGGAGCCCTTGCCAAGGAACGTTTCGACAGAGACATCCTGATGCAGAGCGGCGTGAAGAAGGTGGTGATCTTCGAGGGAGTCAACGACATCGGTGCAGCCAGGAGCGGCAGCAGCGAAACCGTAGCCCGGCAGATCATCGAGAGCATCCAGGGAATGATGAAGAAGGCGAAAGCCCGGAAGATGAAAGTTTATCTGGGAACCATCACTCCCTTCAAGGGCGCAGGATATTATACCCACTTCCACGAGGCTGCCCGCCTCTATGTAAACGACTGGATCCGCAGTCAGGCGAAGGACGTGGATGGCATTCTGGATTTCGCCAAGCTGCTTCAAGATCCGAATGATGACAGAAGAATGAAGCGGGAATACGCCAGCAACGACTGGCTCCATCCTAACCCAACAGGCTATAAGGCGATGGGAATCTATGCAGCAGACATTATAAAATAGCCGATATAAAAAACAGCAAAAGCCGCCCGTATAAACAGGCGGCTTTTACAATATATAATATAGGTGTATTACTTCAAGACAATCTTGCAATCATCCAGGCTCTCTACGGTTGCGAGCGCCTCATAACGGATACCCTCCTTGCGTAGGAAGTCGCCACCATGCTGGAAAGCCTTCTCGATGATGAAGCCCATCGCCTCGATCTTGGCACCAGCCTTCTCGCAGAGATCCATCACACCCTTGGATGCGTTACCATTGGCGAGGAAGTCATCGATGAAAATCACATGATCCTCAGGAGTCAGGTAGCTGTTGCTCACGCAAACCGTATAGTCACGATCCTTGGTAAAAGAGTGAACCACCGAGGTAATCATACCCTCCATCGTCTTAGGCTGCTTTTTCTTGACGAAGACAACAGGAAGATTGGTCAGGTAACCCACCATGATGGCTGGAGCGATGCCCGAAGCCTCGATAGTAACAATCTTGTTGTACTTGATGTCCTTGAAAAGGCGCACGAATTCCTTAGCCAGGTCCATCATCAGGATTGGGTCCATCTGATGATTTACGAAGCTATCTACTTTTAAGATTCCACCAGGAAAGCAGCGGCCCTCCTGCATAATTCTTTCTTTCAGTAAATCCATTATGACTTGAACTTTTTGGTTATTGGGTGCAAAATTACTACTTTTTTCGCAAACAAGAAAGTTTATCACCCAATAATTTTGTTTTGTCTGCAATTTACCGTAATTTTGCAGCAAAATAACTGGGAGTGAAAGAAGTTAAGGACTTACCCCCAATAAAAATTATAAGATTATGAATTCATATATCAAACAATTCACCGACCTGATGTCGGGCAAGAAAATCATGTATGTGCACGGTTTCCTCTCTTCTGCACAGAGCGGTACCGTGAAGATGTTGCAGGAACTGATGCCGAATGCTACCCTCGTGGCTGAAGACATCCCGGTTCATCCGGAAGAAGCCCTAGAGATGCTGCAGAAGATGGCAGAGACAGAGCAACCCGACCTCATCATCGGTACTTCGATGGGCGGAATGTACACCGAGCTGCTGAAAGGATTCGACCGCATCCTCGTAAACCCAGCCTTCGAGATGGGAAACACGATGAGCAGCATGACCGGCAAGCAGGAATTCCAGAACCCGAGAAAGGATGGAGTGAACGAGCTGATGGTTACCAAAGGTCTCATCAAGGAATACCGCGACTTCACCGAGCGATGCTTCCAGGATATCACTCCCAAGGAACAGGAGCGTGTATATGGTCTCTTCGGCGATGAAGACCCGTTAGTCCACACCTTCGACCTCTTCCATGAGCACTATCCACAAGCCATCCACTTCCATGGCGAGCACCGACTCATCGACAAGGTGGCATTCCACTATCTCTGTCCGGTAATCCGATGGATAGATGACAAGCAGAACGGCAAGGAGCGCCCTATCGTATATATAGACTTCGATGCCCTGCACGACAGTTACATGAAGGCAACCAGTTCGATGCACAAGGCTTACGAGATGCTGATAGAGCATTACAACGTATATATCGTAGCCCCAGCGCCAACCAACGACCATGAATATATGGCGAAGGTGCAGACCTGGGTAGAGGAATATCTCTCTACCCCAGCCTACAACCACATCATCTTCTGCAATCAGAAGAACCTGCTCTACGGCGATTACTTCATCGACCCTCGCCCATGCGATGGTTTCATGGGTACAACCATAGAATATGGCAGCGATGAATTCAAGACCTTCGAGGAAATCATCACCTTCTTCGAAAGACTGGGTGGACAGTAATCTTATGCCTTATCCAGATTCTTTGGCAATACGAGGTTCAGAATCACGGCGAGCAGGAAGACTACAGCTACGCAGTTATCTGCGAAAACGGTACGCACAATCTCTGGGAAGATATTGAACATACCTGTTGCTGATGTAAAGCCGAGACCCACGCTGAGTGAAAGACTCACGATGACCATGTTGCGCTGAGAGAAACCCGTGCGAGCCATCATACCGAAACCGGCAAAGAGGATGCTACCAAACATCATAATGGTACAGCCTCCCAATACTGCCTGAGGAATGGTGGTGAGCACATATCCGATAGCCGGGAACACACCACCGATAATCATGATGATGGCACCCAAGGCAATGGTAAAGCGGTTTACAACTCCCGACATGGCTGCCAAACCTACATTCTGGCTGAACGAAGTGATAGGAGTACATCCGAAGAGACCCGATACGGTGCTGACAAAACCATCACAGCATACGGCTGCACCCATCTCCTTGGTATTAGGATCGCGCTTCAAGGCACTGTTGCAGAGCGCAGAAGTATCACCGATGGTCTCTGTGGCAGAAACCAGATAAACAGCTACCACCGAGAGGATGGCACCGATATTAAACTCCGGAGTAAATGGAAGGAGCTTTGGCAAGGCAATGATAGAAAGGCCGGTAAGTCCGCTAAAATCTATCATTCCCATAAAGAGAGCCAAGACATAACCTACCAGCAGTCCAACCAATACCGACAGAGAGCGGAGGAATCCCTTGGCAAAAATCTGGCAGAGGAGACATGCGAGCAAGGTTACTGAACCCACAACCCAATTGTTCATGCTACCGAAGTCGGCAGCACCCTGACCACCGGCAAAAGAGTTGGCGCCTACAGGAAGCAGCGAGAAACCGATGGCTGTTACCACGGTAGCGGCTACTACAGGCGGAATGAGCTTGATCCAGTACTTGGCAAAGAGACCGAGTGTACCTTCTACCAAACCGCCGATGATGACTGCACCAATCAGCGTACCCATGCCATGAGCACCAGCAATGGCGATGGCAAGCGAAAGGAAGGTGAAGGAGATACCCATCACGATAGGCAGACGGGAACCGATGCGCCATACCGGATAGAGCTGTACCAGAGTACCGATACCGGCGATAACCATACAGTTCTGGATGAGCACAGCGCTCACCGAACTATCCAATCCTACTGCACCAGCAAGAATCATAATTGGAGCAATGTTGCTGACAAACATCGCCAACACATGTTGAAGACCAAATGGGAGTGCTTTACCGACGGGCACTCTACCGTCAAGCTTGTAGAGATTTTCTATTGACTGTTCCATTGTCGTTATAATAATTAGAGAATTTCCATATAATCAGAGAATTCAGGGTTTTTCTGAATTTGGCGGCAAAATTACAAAGAAAATCCGAGAAATCGGTTCTTTTAGTAGAATAATTCGTTGAACAATAAAAAAACGGAGTGTTAATACTCCGTTTTTTCTGTATTTTCCTCCCACATGCGGAAAGCACCCAGCGCCTCATCGCGCATCAGGGCAATCATCGGCTTATGGCGGTCTTCTATCTTGCGGTCTATCTCCTCGTAGATAAACTCATCATCGAAACCTATCTTGGCTGCATCCTTTCTGTCGTTGGCATAATAGATACGGTCGAGATGTGCCCAGTAGATAGCACCCAGACACATCGGGCATGGCTCGCAGGAGGTATAAATCTCGCAGCCCTCCAGATTGAAGGTCTTCAGCTTGAAACAAGCCTGGCGCACACAGTTCACCTCGGCATGTGCCGTAGGATCGAGGTCGATGGTTACGCTGTTGGAAGCCTCAGCGATGATGATTCCGTCCTTGGCGATAACGGCACCGAAAGGTCCGCCACCGGTCTTCACACTATTCTTTGAGAGCTCAATGGCTCTATGCATCAATTCTTCTTTTGTCATTCGTTTAATATTTTAGATTAATAATATCCCATCTTTATCATTTGGGGGCTACAAATTTACAAAAAAGAATTGATACGGCAAGCATTTCTTACCTATATTTTAGAAAAAGTCTGCGGCTTTTTTCTTTTATCTCTATTTTCTTGCTTTTATCTATAAATTGATGTATCTTTGTACCTACATTTCAAGAATTAGCAATATCTCATGAATCAGAACAATATCAGCGCCGCAGAACTTTTCCAAAGGGTAAGGGAACTCCTGATGCTCCCAGAACTGGAACCGCAGACTCGCAACAAGATGATGCACGACACGCTCATCCTCTGCTGCCACGAAGGAGTGAAGGATACGAAACAGGCTTTCGGTAACCTTTTCTCGCAGGTGGACTATCTCTGCAAGGCACGCGGCATCAAGGTGGCAGACAAGATTGCCATCCAGACCATGCGCCGACACAGCAACTCGCAGGAACCGCTTTCGGGAGAAGACCTGAAATACGATGCACGTGCCCTCGCCCTCTTCATCTCAGCAGTCTTCGGAGTGGATGTTCCCCACGAACTCAACGTGCTCATTCCGCATACTCCCCGACCTTATCAGAAGGGACTGGAAATCAACAACCGCCGTATCCGATGCATCGTGAAGAACTGGGACGGAGATTTCATCCGTGTGGACATCGACCAGGATGCCGATGAGGAGGAATATCTCGTGCAGTTGAAGGATGAGGAGAATCATATCGACCATACCTATCTCTGGGATATCCTGAAGGAAGGGATGCAGCTCAACCTGCTCGACTGTCAGGTGAAGCAGCCCATCATCACTCCCCGCCTCATCGTGGTGGAACCGGATTATCTGGTAGATATCAGTAGCATCGCCACCTGTTTTACGGCTTTCGGTCATCATCCCCTGCTCTATCTTCTCAACCTGATGAAGCCCAGAGCCAACACCCAGGCTACCCTGCTCGGTAACTTTGCCGGAGCTGCGCTGGATGACATCATCAACAGCCACGGCAAATACCAGATGAACGAGACGGTGAAGACAAACTTCCGGGAGAAAGCCCTGGAATTCTGCACCTGTCCCTGGTTTGACCCCAAGAAGTTCTATACCGATGCCAGCCTGCAGGCTTTCAATCTGCAGCAGGTAGTGGATATCCTCTTTCCCCGCACCGCATCTCAGGCACAGATGACGGCTTTACGTGGCGAAAGTCTTTACGACCGGAAGAAAGCTATCCTGGAACCTTCGTTCGTCTGCGAAGCCCTCGGCATTCAGGGACGTGTGGATCTGATGACCACCGACTGCAAACTGCTGGTGGAACAGAAATCAGGACGCAACATGAATATCGAAAACCATCAGGTGGATCCGGCTTATCACAGTTATCAGCTGGAGCCTCACTATGTGCAACTCCTGCTCTACTATGGTGTATTGCAGCACAACTTCAAGTTGAGCAACGACCGCGTGAACATCCGATTGCTCTACTCCAAATACCGTCCACAGGACGGACTGATGGTGGTAGCCTACTACCAGAAGCTCTTCAAGGAAGCCATCCAATACCGCAACCAGTTGGTAGCCGCCTCCTTCGAGATAGCCAAGGAGGGTTTCGAACATGCGCTGAACGAGTTTACCCCCGAGGTATTGAATGTGGCAGGCACTCAGGACTTCTTCTACAACAAGTATCTGAAACCGCAGATAGAAGCCATCACCAAGCCGCTCCATACCCTATCGTCCCTGGAGGAAGCCTACTTCTGTCGCATGATGACCTTCGTATTACGGGAACAGATGATCAGCAAGGTGGGTGCACAGGAAGGAACGAACACATCGAGCAGCGACCTCTGGACTATGCCACTCACCGAGAAGAAGGATGCCGGCAATATCTATACCGACCTGCACATCATCCGAAAGGAACAGAGCTGCGCCGGAAGCGGATATGATACCATCACCCTGAGCGTACCCGACCAGGGCAAGGACTTCCTGCCCAACTTCCGCATCGGCGATATGGTGTATCTCTATACCTACAAGCTCAAGGAAGAACCGGATGTGAGAAAGGCTATATTATATAAAGGTGTACTGCAGGAGATTCACAGCGATGAAATCGTGGTTCACCTGACCGATGGACAGCAGAACGCCGACATCTTTGAGACGAACCTGCCGTATGCCATCGAACACGGAACGAGTGATGCCTCTACGGGGGGAAGCATCCGCAACCTGCACCAGTTTATCTGTGCACCAAAGGACAAACGCGACCTTCTTCTGGGCCAGCGTGTTCCAGAGAGAGACACTTCGCAGGAATTGACCAGACACTATGACGATGTATTGGACGACATCATTCTCCGTGCCAAGCAGGCACAGGATTATTTCCTGCTCGTGGGACCTCCTGGAACAGGAAAGACCAGTCGTGCCCTGAAGTTCATGGTGGAAGAAGCACTGAATGACGGAACTGGAATGCCTACAGCAGAAAGCATCGCCGCCGGAGGCAAGTCGGCTTTTCAGCCTGCGTCCTCTATCCTGCTGATGAGCTATACCAACCGTGCCGTGGATGAAATCTGCGAGATGCTGGTAGATTCCGGCATTCCATTTCTGCGCCTCGGCAGCGAGTATTCCTGCGATGAGCGATTCCGCCCTTATCTGATAGAGAAGGCTATCAGCGACTGTCCGAAGCTGGAAGCCATCAAGCAATATATAATAGGTACGCGCGTGATTGTGGGCACCACTTCGATGATGACCTCCAAGCCCTTCATCTTTACGCTGAAGCACTTCAAGCTTGCCATCATCGATGAGTCGAGCCAGATACTGGAGCCTAATCTCATCGGTCTGCTATCGGCTGTAGATAAGTTCATCCTCATCGGCGACTACAAGCAGTTGCCTGCCGTCGTGCAGCAGAGCGAGAAGGATTCGGGCATCCCTACCATCAACGACAGTCAGAAAGGGGGTGTCATCGATATGAGTATCCTGCAGGACATCTGCCTCACCAACTGCCGCAACTCCCTCTTCGAGCGCCTGATCAGATGGGAAGACCACGAGGAGCGCACCGAATTCATCGGCATCCTGCGCCGACAGGGACGGATGCATCCGGAGATTGCCGAGTTTCCGAACCGGATGTTCTACCGCCGGGAGAAGCTGGAACCCGTACCTTGTCCGCATCAGTTGGAGCCGGAACTGTCGTACACCCTCCCATCAGAAGATCCACTCGACGACCTGCTGAAAGAGCACCGCATGATCTTCCTCCCTTCCAGGTTCTGCAAGGAGCCGAATGTATCGGACAAGATTAATGCCAACGAGGCAGAAATCGTAGTGGATATGCTTCGTCGCATCCACCGTTTCTACGGCGACAGGTTTGATGCCCAGAAGACGGTGGGCGTCATCGTACCCTATCGCAACCAGATAGCCATGGTGCGCAAAGGCATCGAAAAGCTGGGCATTCCGGAACTGGAAAAGATCAGCATCGACACCGTGGAGCGCTATCAGGGCAGTCAGCGTGATGTCATCATCTACAGTTTCACCATCCAGAACATCTGGCAGCTCGATTTTCTTGCCGGCAACAGCTTTGTGGAAGACGGAGCCATCATCGACCGCAAGCTGAATGTCGCCATTACCCGAGCCCGGAAACAGATGATTATGACGGGCAATGCAGAGATATTGCGCAATAATCAGATTTTTAGCCAATTAATGGACTATGTGAAAGAAAAAGGAGGATATTTTCAAAATTTCACCGAAAAAGTTTGGTGATTCAGAAATAAAGTCCTATCTTTGCAATCGGATTATAAACAAAAGGATAAACAAGAGACACAATAAGATATAGGATTCCGGTGCTCAACAGGCACTGGAATTCTTTATTTTTTATGCCTCCTGCCAACTTAATTAATAACAATAAACAAAAAGAAAATTATGGCTTACATGTCACAAGAAGGCTACGACAATCTCGTAGCTGAGCTGAAACAGCTCGTAACTGTAGAGCGCCCTAAGGCATCAGCCGCAATTGCTGAAGCCCGCGATAAGGGTGATTTAAGTGAGAACTCTGAGTATGATGCCGCTAAAGAGGCTCAGGCTCATCTAGAAGATAAGATCAATCGTCTGAAGCTCACCATTGCCGAGGCTAAAATCATCGACACCAAGCAGCTCAGCACCGACAGCGTGCAGATCATGTCGAAGGTAGAGATGACCAACATGGCTAACAAGGCAAAGATGACCTATACCATCGTGAGCGAGAGCGAGGCTAACCTGAAGGAAGGCAAGATTTCCATCAAGACCCCTATCGCACAGGGATTGCTCAACAAGAAGGTTGGTGAAATTGCAGAGATTAAGATTCCTCGCGGAACCATCAATCTTCGCATCGACAAGATTTCATTTGAATAAAAAGAATAAAGGAACTATCATACGGACAGTGATGCCCGTATGACGGTTCCTTTTTATGTTATATGTAAGCCCATCAAGATATATTATTCATTTTAAACAGAAATAGAGATTATGGCAAGCATTTTTTCAAAGATTGCAGCAGGAGAGATTCCTAGCTACAAGTGTGCAGAAAGCGACAAGTTCTATGCTTTCCTCGACATTAGCCCTATCGGCAAAGGTCATACTTTGGTGATTCCTCGCAAGGAAGTGGACTACATCTTCGATATGGAGGATGCAGACCTGGCTGAGTTTGAAGTATTCGCCAAGAAAGTAGCCAAGGCTATCAAGGCAGCCTTCCCATGCAAGAAGGTGGCTCAGGTGGTTTTGGGACTGGAAGTTCCTCACGCTCACATCCATCTCATTCCTATGAACAGTGAGGCGGACGTGAACTTCCGCAAGGAGCACCTCAAGCTCTCTGAAGAGGAGTTCAAGGAAATCGCCAACAAGATTTATACAGAATTCCAGAAGTTATAAGCAATAAAAAAAGAGCAGCGAAGATTCGCTGCTCTTTTTCTATCCTATACATATTCATCGCCCTTCTTCATCTGTATCTCATTCACATACTTGCGAATAAGGGCAGAAGAATCTTCCTTCTTGCATACCAGGAGCACATTGTCTTTCTCGGCAACGATAAAGCCATCAAGACCATTGAGTACGGCAAGCTTGCCCTTCGGCATCTTCACCACCGTATTATGGCAATCCTCGATGAAGACGTCGCTGTCTATCACCACATTGTCATCCTCGCTCTTCTGCATCGCCTCATAGATACTGTGCCAGGTACCCAGGTCGGCCCATCCGAAGTCGCATTTCATCATGCAGGCATTGGATGGCTTGTCCAATACGCCAAAATCTACCGAGATATTAGGGTAAGAAGAGAAGGTCTCCTTCATATAGGCATTCTCCGTTTCTATGCTGAACTCCGGATATTTCTTGTCATACTCACGAAGCACAGGAGGCAGAATCTTGCAGAAGCACTCACGAAGATGCTTGACATTGCTCAGGAAGATACCTGTATTCCAATAGAACTCGCCACTCTCAACAAAGATCTTGGCGAAATCACGCTCAGGTTTCTCCGTAAACGACTGTACGGCATAGATATCCTCTTCTACCACATCGCCCATCTGGATATAACCATAACCCGGTTCTGGACGGGTAGGCTTGACAGCCATCGTCAGGAAACGGTCGTTAGCTGCAACAAATGCCAAGCCCTCCAATACATTCTTGCGGAAAGCCTCTTCATTGAAGATGGCCTGATCGGAAGGAGTATTGATGATGCACGCATCAGGGTTCAGCATGGAGATGCGATGGTTAGCCCAAGCCATACTTGGAGCCGTATTGCGATGAATAGGCTCAGCCATTATGCGGTCGGCAGGTACCTCTGGCAACTGCTCTTTCACCAAATCTACATATTCCTCGTTGGTATTGATATAAATATGGTCGGCAGGTACTATCTTTGCCATGCGATCGAATGTCTGCTGCAATTGGGTACGTCCGACTCCAAAGAAGTCAATGAACTGTTTTGGATGACTGCTCCGACTGCATGGCCAAAGTCTTCGACCTTTTCCACCTGCGAGAATCACACAATAATTATTATTATCATTAAGTGTCATATTATAGTTCATTTTTTATAAGTTACTAAATTCAAGTGTAAAATTACTCATTATCTGCGAGAAAGCCAAATCTTTTCTAAGAATTTAATAAAGAATAGGAGAAATAAAACACATTTTTAGCTTTTTTCGCCCTTGGAATTGTTTTTTCAGAAAAAAAATCACCAAAAAGTTTGCTATTTCAATTTTTATTTGTACCTTTGCACCCGCAATCGCCCAGATGGCGGAATCGGTAGACGCGCTGGTCTCAAACACCAGTGGGGCAACCCATCCCGGTTCGATCCCGGGTCTGGGTACAAGGAGCTGCAAGTTTTTACTTGCGGCTCTTTCCTTTGCAAACACCATCGCCCAGATGGCGGAATCGGTAGACGCGCTGGTCTCAAACACCAGTGGGGCAACCCATCCCGGTTCGATCCCGGGTCTGGGTACAAGGAGCTGCAAGTTTTTACTTGCGGCTCTTTTTTTTTGCCTGATTAGGAAAAGGGCATCACCCTCGACTTCTAATCAAAAGCCGCTCAACAGGCAAATCTGTTGAGCGGCTTTTTTATATGGAAATCATAGCACTGCAGCTATGATACCTAGTCTTTAAAATCGAGTGAGAGTTCACCTGTGCCTAGAAGATTGTAGCTCTTGCGATGATAAGGCGTAATGCCAAACTCCCTGATGGCAGCACGATGCTTCTTGGTAGGATAACCCTTGTTACCCTTCCAGTCGTACTGTGGATATTCCTCTGCAAGCTCATCCATATAGTCATCACGATAAGTCTTGGCAAGAATGCTTGCCGCAGCTATCGAGAGATACTTTCCATCTCCTTTTACAATCGTGGTATAAGGCAGGTCCTTGTAAGGCTTGAAACGATTACCATCCACAATCACAGCCTCAGGACGTACCTTCAGCTGGTCCAAGGCACGATGCATCGCCAGGAAACTCGCATTCAGAATATTGATCTGATCGATTTCTTCGGGAGTAACAATGCCCACAGCCCAAGCCACAGCATCACGCTCTATCTGTTCACGGAGCGCCTTGCGTTTCTTGTCGGTCAGTTTTTTGCTGTCATTGAGGTCTGGGTTCTGATAATCGGGAGGAAGAATCACTGCTGCCGCATAGACGCTACCAGCCAGACAACCTCTGCCCGCCTCATCGCAGCCCGCCTCAATCATATCCTTATAATAATGACTTTCTAACATATTCCTATCTACTTAAGAAGATATATTGGAGTTAAGAAGATGAACGGAGCATTGTCCTGCCTAGAACATCTGTGAAACGCGTTTTACGCCTGCTATGAGCGCATCAACCTCTTCCTTGGTGTTGTACAAGGCGAAGCTTGCACGAACGGTTCCCAGAATGCCATAGCGGTCCATCAAAGGCTGTGCACAGTGATGGCCTGTACGAACGGCGATGCCAAGGCGGTCGAGCAAGGTTCCCATATCCATATGATGAATATCACCAACCAAGAAGCTGACAACGGCATCTTTGCCTTCCTGCTCACCAAAAAGTCTGATTCCATCGATGGTCCGCATCTGCTCCATACAGTAGCGGGTGAGTTCCTGCTCGTGCTTGGCAATGTTATCCATACCGAGTGCTGAGACATAATCAATGGCTTTAGCCAGACCGTGGGTAGCTACATAATCCGGAGTACCAGCCTCGAACTTGAAAGGCAACTTCTCGAAAGTAGTCTTCTCGAAGCTCACACTCTCAATCATTTCGCCACCTCCCTGATATGGAGGCAACTTCTCGAGCCACTCTTCCTTGCCGTAAAGTACGCCGATACCGGTAGGACCATAAATCTTATGACCGCTGAAAGCGAAGAAATCGCAATCCATATCCTGCACATCCACTGCGAAATGAGGAGTACTCTGAGCTCCATCTACCATCACAGGCACACCGTGCTCATGGGCAATCTTAATCATCTCCTTCACCGGATTCACCGTACCGAGCACGTTGCTCACCTGGGCAATGCTCACGATTTTGGTACGTTCGGTAAATAAATTGGCGAATTCATCGAGGTTAATCTCACCTTTATCGTTGATTGGGATTACACGGATGGCAATTCCCTTCTTGGCAGCCTGCAACTGCCAAGGCACGATATTGGAGTGATGCTCCATGGTAGAGATAATCACCTCATCGCCCTCGCTCATAAAGGCATCGCTGAACGATGAAACCACGAGATTCAGACTCTCGGTAGTACCGCGGGTAAAGATGACTTCCTCAACCTTAGGCGCATTGATAAACTTGCGCACGGTTTCGCGGGCAGCCTCATGAAGGTCGGTAGCCTGCTGAGAGAGATAGTGAACGCCACGATGCACATTGGCATTTACGTTGAGATACTCGTCGCGCATGGCATCAAGCACACACAATGGCTTCTGCGTGGTTGCCGCATTATCCAGATACACCAATGGCTTATCATATACCGTTCTCGATAAAATCGGGAAATCTGCTCTTACTTGATTGATATCATACATATTTTTAAGAACTTAACTCCTTTAAAAGGATATTATCTACTTGCAAAGCTTGCAGCCCTCACACTTATTGAGTTCACCACGGAATCGCTTCTCTACGAGATGATGTAGGCGATCGCGCAATGGCTCCAGCTCCATCTTGTCGATGACTTCGTTGATAAATGCAAACTGAAGGAGCAACTTAGCCTCCTCACGGCTCACACCACGCTGCTGCATATAGAACAATGCCGCATCGTTGAGCTGACCTACAGTACTACCGTGTGCACACTTCACATCGTCGGCATAAATCTCCAGCATCGGCTGGGTGAACATGCGGGCAGTCTTCGTAGCACAGAGGTTCTGGTTAGTTTCCTGCGAAGTGGTCTTCTGGGCACCATGACGAACCAGCACTCTGCCGGCAAAAGCGCCACGTGCCTCACCATCGAGTACATACTTATAAAGTTCGTTGCTGGTACAATGACCCACCTGATGATCGATAAGCGTATTGTTGTCAACCACCTGGTTCTTGTCGGCAATCACACAACCATTACAGAAGCACTCGGCTCCCTCGCCCTTGAATACGAGGTCGAGGCGGTTGCGGGTGATACCGTTATGAAGGGTGATGACGTTATGGTTTACACGGCTGTTAGCCTGCTGCTCAATATAAACGTTGCTGACACGACGGTTCTTGTAATGAGTCTCCTCCAGACAATAGAGGTCGAGACTGGCATTCTCGCCTACATAAGCCTCGATTACCTGGGTAGCGAGGAAGTTCTTATCATCGGCTGCATGATCGCAGAAGAGGAACTTAGCCTCAGCACCCTGTTCCATCACGATGAGCACACGACGATTCACCATCAGGTCAACCTCCGAACGGAGAATATTGATGACCTGAATGGTACGCTCCACCTTCACGTTCTTTGGTACGTAGATAAGCAAGCCATCCTGTGCCAGGAATGTATTCAATGCCGTGATGCCATCTTCATCGGTTTTGGCAATCTTAGCGTAGTATTTCTCAATGAATTCAGGGTTTTCTGCAGCAATCTTGTTCAAAGAGTCCACGATAACACCCTCTGGCAACTCTACCTTTGGCAATGCCTTGCTATAGAAAGCATCGTTCACCACGAAGTAGAGCGAAGTACTCAGGTTAGGCACATCGCAACGGAAAGCCTCGTATGGATCTACAGGGATTTCCAGGCGATTCAAGTTCAAGCCATAGTCTGGCTCGAAGATGGCGCTCATATCTGTGTACTTGTATCTTTCTACCTTACGGGAAGGAAAGCCCAGGCGACGGAAGTCCTCGAATGCTGCATCGCGCACCGCATTGAGCACCTCAGCACTGTTCTTCTTGATCATTCTCGAAGAAGACTGATACAAGTCTAAATATTGTTTTTCTGAAAGCATAGCCATCCTCCTAATTATTTCTCATCTACTTCAGCCTTGATCCAGTCGTAGCCACGAGCCTCAATCTCCTTGGCAAGTTCAGGACCGGCAGTCTTCACGATTCTACCCTTATAGAGAACGTGAACCACACTTGGCTTAATCATATCGAGCAGACGCTCATAGTGAGTAATGACGATGGCAGAAGTCTTGTCGGTATGCATCTTGTTTACACCGTCAGCCACGATACGCATCGCATCCACGTCGAGACCAGAGTCGGTTTCATCGAGGATAGAGAGCTTTGGCTCCAACATTGCCATCTGGAAAATCTCGTTGCGCTTCTTCTCACCACCAGAGAAGCCTTCGTTTACAGAACGGCGAGCCAACTTGCTGTCCAGTTCCACCAACTCACGCTTCTCGCGCATCAGCTTCATGAATTCGCTGGTGTTCAATGGTTCCAAACCCTGATACTCACGCTTGGCATTGATAGCCGCACGCATGAAGTTGGTCATGGATACGCCAGGAATCTCTACCGGATACTGGAAAGAGAGGAACAATCCCTCACGGGCACGATCCTCAGGCTTCATATCCAGGAGGTTCTTGCCGTTGAAGATAGCCTCACCCTCGGTTACGGTATAGAGAGGGTTACCTGTGAGCACAGCGCTCAAGGTTGACTTACCGGAACCGTTAGGTCCCATGATAGCATGTATCTCACCATCGTTGATAGTCAGATTGATACCTTTCAATATTTCTTTGCCTGCAATAGTAGCATGCAGATTCTTAACCTCTAACATATTTTATATTTGTGTATCTATAATTATTCAAACAAGCCATCCCACAAACTTCTTCTGTCATTAGCAGTAAAAGTAAATGGAAAATTAATCTTTAAACCTACCGATACTGCATGGCGATGCAGTTGTCCATGATTATACGACGTATTCGAACTTCCTTTTTCCATGTAAGTAGCCCGATAGTGCGAGTCGAAACCAAGACGATAGCTGTATTCTACTTGTACTGCAATATTAGAAAACAAATAGAAATCCGCTCCAACCACAGGTCCTGCACTGAAACGTGGTAATCTTATATTACCATATCCTTCGTATTCATACGTCTTCGTTCCCATTGAACCAGTCGTGATAGAAGCAGACGTAGAGAAAGCTGAATGCTCTGCATCAAAAGCACAAAGCATATCGAGCCCCACATAAGGTTGAACCCACCAATCCGTAGGAGCAACATACCATCTTCCGCCTAACATCAGTTGATTTATGTCATAAGCAGCCTCCCCCTTCAAAAAGGTAACTTCTTCATGCTCATAACCTGCCTTTAAACTAAAATTCGTATTCGGCAAATAATATTCCGCATGAAACTTAGTCAACATTCCTATATTCTGGGTAGAACCGAAATGGTACTTTGGTACTTCCGCACCCGTATGATGTGCATTCTGATAAAAGCCTCCACCAATATGAGCATCTATCGCCCATACTCTTTCGACATCATCATCCTTATACTTAGATCGTTTATAGGTAGTCTGTCCTACAACAGACATACCTGCCATCAGTAAGCATAAAAGCATTATCTTTCTCATAAGACGTCACCTCAAAATTTGTTTCGTAATAGCCAATAGAAACTATCGCTTATCCTACGGTTCCTTCGAGTGAAACACTCAGGAGTTTCTGTGCCTCTACGGCAAACTCCATAGGCAACTTGTTGAGCACATCCTTGGCATAGCCGTTTACGATCAGACCGACAGCCTCTTCGGTAGGAATACCTCGCTGATTGCAATAGAAGAGCTGGTCTTCTGAAATCTTCGAGGTAGTTGCTTCATGTTCGAACACGGCTGTATCGTTATGGGCATCCATATATGGGAAGGTATGCGCTCCACAATCACTGCCCAGCAACAAGGAGTCGCAGGAACTGTAGTTACGGGCATTATCGGCATTGGATGTAGCACGAACCAATCCACGATAGGAATTCTGGCTATGTCCTGCCGAAATACCCTTAGAGATGATGGTACTCTTGGTATTCTTACCCATGTGAATCATCTTGGTACCGGTATCAGCCTCCTGATAGTTGTTGGTAACAGCCACACTGTAGAACTCTGCCACAGAGTTGTCGCCACGCAAGATGCAGGAAGGATACTTCCAGGTAATCGCAGAACCCGTCTCTACCTGAGTCCAGCTCAACTTAGAGTTCACACCACGCAAGTCGCCTCGCTTGGTTACCAGATTCAGCACGCCACCCTTACCATGTTCATCACCAGGATACCAGTTCTGAACGGTAGAGTACTTCACTTCAGCATTGTCCTTGACAATAATCTCTACGATAGCTGCATGGAGCTGGTTCTCATCACGCATTGGCGCTGTACATCCCTCCAGGTAAGAAACGTAGGCATCATCATCGGCGATGATCAATGTACGCTCAAACTGACCGGTGTTACGGGCATTGATGCGGAAGTAACTGCTCAACTCCATCGGACAGCGTACGCCCTTAGGAATATAAACGAATGAGCCATCGCTGAATACGCAACTGTTCAAGGCTGCATAGAAGTTATCACGATAAGGAACCACAGTTCCCAGATACTCTCTTACCAAATCAGGATGCTCCTTCACCGCCTCACCAATACTGCAGAAGATGACGCCCTTCTCACGGAGTTTCTCCTTGAAGGTAGTCTTCACCGACACAGAGTCCATGATGGCATCTACGGCGGTACCGCTCAAAGCCAAGCGCTCCTCCAGAGGAATACCGAGCTTATCGAATGTTTTCTCCAGCTCTGGGTCTATCTCCTTGTTCTTTGGCTTCTTTGCCAAAGGATCGGCATAGTATGAAATCTCCTGGTAGTCAACTGGTGGCACGTGCACGTGTCCCCACTTTGGCTCCTTGAGCGTCTTCCAGTAATTGTAGGCTTTCAGACGAAATTCGAGCATCCAGTCTGGCTCTCCCTTCTTCTGCGAGATCAGGCGCACAACATCCTCGTTGAGACCCTTTTCTATGATTTCAGTATGTACATCGGTGGTAAAGCCATACTCGTATTTCTGGTCTATCACATCCTTGACAACCTGATTCTGTTCTTTCTCTATTTCTGCCATTTTATTTAGAATAACCTTTCGTTATTTTAACCCTAAATAGGGATAAGCCACCAAGGGCTCATCCCTACCTTATTATATAATATATGCTATATTACAATTTCTGCTCTACCTCGATCTCAGTGAAGGTCTCAATAACGTCGCCTTCCTGAATATCGTTGTAGTTGACGAGGCTCAAACCGCACTCCATACCGGTAATCACCTCCTTGACATCGTCCTTGTAACGCTTCAAGGCACCGATTTCTGCAGTACGGATGACGATACCGTCACGGATGACGCGAGCCTTATCCTTAGCGTGTACCTTACCCTCGGTAACGAGACCACCGGCAATAGTACCCACCTTGGAAATCTTGAAGGTCTGCTTAACCTCAACCTGACCGGTAACGATTTCCTTCTTCACCTTGTCGAGCATACCAACCATCGCACTCTTGATATCGTCGATAGCATCGTAGATGATAGAGTATGTGTTGATTTCAACACCCTCACGGTCGGCAGCCTTGCGAGCATCGGCAGATGGACGAACCTGGAATCCAACGATGACTGCATCTGATGCAGATGCCAGCATCACGTCGTTTTCTGAAATCTGACCTACCGCCTTGTTCACTACGTTCACCTGAACCTTCTCGGTAGAAAGCTTGATGAATGAGTCGCTCAATGCCTCAACAGAACCATCGGTATCACCCTTTACGATGACGTTCAACTCGTGGAACTCACCACGTGCGATACGGTGAGAGATATCACCCAAGGTCAAGCGCTTCTGAGTACGCAAGCCCTGTTCACGCTGCAACTGCTCACGCTTGTTGGCAATTTCACGAGCCTCCTGCTCTGTCTCGATTACGTGGAACTGGTCACCTGCTGTAGGCGCACCATTCAAACCGAGGATGATAGCTGGCTCTGCAGGAGCAGCTGACTTGATATTGGCATTACGCTCATTGAACATCGCCTTAACACGGCCCCAAGAAGTACCGGCGAGCACGATATCACCAACCTTCAAGGTACCATTGGCAACCAATACGGTAGAAACATATCCACGACCCTTGTCGAGCGAAGACTCGATGATGGTACCTGTGGCACGACGGTTAGGGTTAGCCTTCAAGTCGAGCATATCAGCCTCGAGGAGCACCTTGTCGAGCAAATCGTGAACACCGATACCCTTCTTGGCACTGATTTCCTGGCACTGGTACTTACCACCCCACTCCTCAACGAGCAGGTTCATGTTAGCCAAGTCCTCACGGATACGGTCTGGGTTAGCACCTGGCTTATCAATCTTGTTGATGGCGAATACCATTGGCACACCGGCAGCCTGTGCATGGGCGATAGCCTCCTTGGTAGTAGGCATCACAGAGTCATCGGCTGCGATGATGATGATGGCGATATCGGTAGCCTGAGCACCACGGGCACGCATGGCGGTAAACGCCTCGTGACCTGGAGTATCCAGGAAGGTTACCTTGCGACCGCTGTTCAGGGTCACACTGTAGGCACCGATATGCTGGGTAATACCACCAGCCTCACCGGCAATCACATTGGTATTGCGGATATAGTCGAGCAAAGAGGTCTTACCATGGTCAACGTGACCCATCACGGTTACGATTGGAGCACGTGGGACCAAGTCGTTCTCATCATCCTCTTCCTCGCTCACTGCCTCCTGAACCTCGGCACTCACGTATTCGGTCTTGAAACCGAACTCCTCAGCCACCATGTTGATGGTTTCAGCATCCAGACGCTGGTTGATAGATACCATGATACCTACACCCATCAGGGTAGAGATAACCTGAGTAACGCTGATGTCCATCATCGTAGCCAACTCGCTAACGGTAACGAACTCTGTAAGCTTCAGAGTCTTGCTTTCCTTCTGCTCCTGGCGAGCCTGATCCTGTAATTTCTCCTGAACAGCCTCACGCTTCTCCTTACGGTACTTAGCACCCTTCTTATTCTGGCTCTTGCTGGTCAAGCGAGCGAGAGTCTCCTTTACCTGGCGTGCTACAGCCTCGTCGTCCACCTCAATCTGGCGCTGGTTGCCGCGGTTGTTATTGTTATTGCCGCGGTTGTTATTATTGTTATTATTATTATTTCTATTCTTGTTTCTATTCTTCTTGTTGTTGCCACCATTGTTGCCCTTATTCTGGCCATTACCATCGGCACTGTTGTTCTTAGCCTCGGCATTGATGTCAACACGCTCCTTGTTGATACGAACACGCTTCTTGCGATCATTGTGCTGCTGCGCCAACTTCTCTTCACGCTCCTTGCGGCGCTCCTCCTTAGACTTCTTCTTAGGACGAGTGCTCTGATTGAGAGAAGAAAGATCAATCTTACCCAACACCTTAGGTTCATTTGAAGTATATTTCTTCTCACTCTTCAATGTGAACACGCTAGAAGACTGGCTGTTGTCAGCAGTCTTCTGCTCAGCATTCTGCTGCTGAGCCTCTACATTCTTGTTACCTTGTGCAGCATTCTTCTGACCCTTAAAGTCGTTCATCTTTGGCTGCTGTGACTTTTGCTGATTCTCTTGTTTCATCTCTTGTTTTTGGTGAGATCCATGGGTAGATCTCTGGTCATGTTTTGGCTCATTACGATGAGCATCTTTCACTGGCGCATGACTGACGGCAGCAGTCTCATGCTTCGGTGCCTCCGACTTTTTAGCAGCAGACTCTACAGACTTACCCTTTCCGATGCTATCCAAGTCAATCTTACCCAACGGCTTATACTGCTGCTGGTTGCTCGACTCCAATAAGTTTTCGGCACGATGGTCCTTCTGCTCAGGCGCACGCTTCTTATCCTTGGCCTTCTTGGTGATGAGTTTCTCGGCCTGATCACGAACCTCCTTATCTTGACTGAAGGCATCGTTCAATGCCTTGTATTGCTGGTCGCTGAGTTTGAAGCTCGGTTCGGCCTTGACCTCTCCCAGGTCCTTTCTTTTTTCTAGGAATTCAACTGCCGTCTGAAGTCCTATATTCAATTCACGTAGTGCTTTATTTAATCTGATGCTCATAAATTATTTTATTCTCCTATTTTTAAAGTTAGATTCCCTGCAAGCACTCGCCAGCTAGGGAAATTATTGTTCGAATTCAGCTCTCAATACCTTGAGTACGTTATCCACGGTTTCCTCCTCAAGGTCAGCCTTCTCTACGATCATGTCACGTGGTGCATTGAGCACCTGCTTAGCAGTGTCGTAACCGATACCCTTGATGGCATCGATAACCCACTGGTCAATCTCGTCAGAGAATTCATCCAAATAGATATCCTCGTCAGCCTCATTCTCATCTACCTCACGGAATACATCGATGGTATATTCTGTCAACATAGAAGCCAACTTGATGTTCATACCGCCACGGCCGATAGCCAGGCTAACCTCCTCAGGTTTCAGGAACACCTCAGCCTTCTTGTTCTCCTCGTCGATGTTCACAGACGTAATATTGGCTGGTGCCAAGGCACGCTGGATAAACAGCTTGGTATTAGAGCTATAGTTGATGACATCGAGGTTCTCGTTGCAAAGCTCGCGAACGATACCATGAACACGGCTGCCCTTAACACCTACACAAGCTCCAACTGGGTCGATACGCTCATCGAAGCTCTCTACTGCAATCTTGGCACGCTCACCAGGGAGACGGGCAATGCGACGGATAGCAACCAAGCCATCTGCAATCTCAGGAACCTCAGCCTCCAACAGGCGCTGCAGGAAGATTGGCGCTGTACGGCTCAAGATAATCTTAGGATTGTTGTTATCGTTGTCAACACGAAGGATGACGGCACGTACAGTCTCGCCCTTACGATACATATCGCCAGGAATCTGCTCCGTCTTAGGCAACATCAACTCGTTGTTCTCGTCATCAACGATAAGAACCTCGCGCTTCCATACCTGATAAACCTCACCAGAGATTACCTGTCCAACACGGTCTTTATATTTATTGTAGAGTGAGTCGTGCTCAAGTTCAAGAATCTTAGAAGCCAAAGTCTGTCGAAGAGTTAAGATGGCACGGCGACCGAACTTATTGAAATCTACCTTCTCGCTCACATCCTCACCTACCTCATAGTCAGGCTCAATCTTGCGTGCTTCGGTAAGCGTAATCTCCTTGTTCTCATCTTCTACCTCACCATCAGCAACAACGACACGGTTACGATAAATCTCGAAATCGCCCTTGTCTGGGTTTACGATTACATCGAAATTCTCATCACTACCGAAAATTCTGGCAAGTACATTGCGGAAGCTTTCCTCCAATACACTTACCAATGTTGTACGGTCGATATTCTTGGTTTCTTTAAACTCGCGGAATGTATCAATCATACTCGCTGTTAATTCTTGCTCTTTTTTAGCCATAGCTTATTTGAAACTGATTATATATTTTGTATATTTTACTTTATCCATCTGGTAAACATGGTCAACCTCCTGCTTTACAGGACGCTTCTTGCCCTCTACCTTCACTTTTTCTTCTACGCCTACTGTGAAATCATTGCCATCCACAGCCTTCAAGATGCCCTTTACCTTGATACCGTCAGCATCGAGCACCTCTACCTCCTTGCCAATGAAGTTGATATACTGCTGTGGAACCTTGAATGGCTGACCCAGACCAGCAGAACCTACTTCCAGCTCATAGTCCTCATCATCACGACTCAATCGTTCCTCGATATATCTACTCAAAGCCACACAATCTTCAATCCATACACCATCTACATGGTCAATCTCGACTACGATACGATTGTCTGGACTGATTTCAATGTCCACCAAGAAATATTCCTGATCTTGGAGCCATTCATCAACTAATTTTTTTACGACGTTTTTATCTATCATATATACCTATTTAAAATAAAATGAGGAACTCTTGCGAGCCCCTCATTCCACTGAACGTGTGCAAAATTACTAATATTTTTGAAAATCTCCAAAGATTTTTCTGTTTTTTATTCATAACCTGCGCAATTTTAGGCGATTGTGCAGGTTTTTGTTGTTATTTCTTCACAGGATGGAGTATTTTTCCGTATTCTTCCGGAGAATTTAACAACTTGACGGCAGCCTTGACCTGCTTGTCGTAACGCAGGGAATTCTGGATGGCTCCAGCCTGGAAATAATAAGCTGCCACGATGTCGTTTTCCAAAAGCTGCTTGATGTAGTCTTTATTGAAATCCAAGTCTTTTGCCACATTGTGACTCAACTTCTTTTTCAACGCCTCGAACTCAGGTTTTGCATCCTCGTAATAGCCTTCAAACTTAGCGAGTTTCTCCAAATCCTTGAGATATTTCTCAGTCTCACGGTCGTACTTGAAATCCGCTTTCAGAACGCGGGACTTGAACTCATCATAGTCGGCATCTGTCAAAGCAAAATCCTTGGCAGGTGCGATAGTAGGATGTTTGGCGATATAATCCACTTCGTAGTTGAGCATCACCTCATTACTGTCGCGGGCACCGGCGAGATAGAAAGCAATGTTTGGCAAGGAATCCGGCTTTACCTCTACATCCGGCTTCACACCGCCTCCGTCACGCACCTCTCTGCCACCGGCAGTATAGAACACCTTGGTAAGCGAATCTGGAACATGCTCCACATAGCCGCCTTTGGCATGCTTGTAATTAAGTGCCTGCACGCATCTGCCACTTGGAATGTAATACTTGGCTGTAGTAAGTTTCATCTGTCCATTGTATGGCAAATCCATAGTGGTCTGTACCAGACCTTTTCCATACGTGCGCGTACCTAATATAATAGCACGGTCATAATCCTGCAGACTACCGCTCATTATCTCGCTGGAACTGGCTGTGTTTCCACTCACCAGAACTACCATCGGCATCACAGAGTCAACAGGTTCTACCGTAGTCTTGTATTCATTGTTGGAACGTTGCAATCTACCCTTCATTTTCAATACAGTCTTTCCCTTTGGCAAGAACATATTGACAATGCTCACGGCCTCGCTCACCGAACCACCGCCATTACTTCTGAGGTCGAAGACGAGTCCCTTGGCTCCCTGCTTCTTCAGGTCGATGAAAGCACGGCGCACATCCTTGGCACAATTATCGGTGAAAGAATTGAAGTTGATATAACCGATACCACCTTCCATCATTCCGTAATATGGCAGGAAAGGCATCTGGATAGTACGGCGAGTTACCTTTACCTTCAGAATCTTACCAGTACTTGGTCGCTTTACCTTCAACATAAAGGAAGAACCCGGTTCTCCACGAAGATGATCGCTTACATAGCTCACTTCCTTATTGGTCATATCCTCGTCATCGATACTCAGGATGATATCACCCTTCTTCAGTCCCACTTCTGCAGCAGGCATATTGGCATAAGGTTCACTGATACACACACGCTGCAACTGGAAGTTATAGCGCACCACAGCACCCACACCAGCATATTTGCCGGTGAGCATATTCTTCAGTTCGTTGACTTTTTCCTCCGGATAGTAGGTAGTATAAGGGTCGAGGCTTCCCAACATCGCCTTAACGCCATTGCCCACCACCTCTTCGGCATCGAGCGTATCAACGTACATCAAGTCAAGATTCTTATAGATGGCATTGAAGATATCCATATTCTTAGCCATCTTGAAGTCGTGATCTTTATCTGTTTGTGCAATAGATGGCACCACGAGGAGCGCCATCAGCAATGAAACCAATACTTTTTTCATGTTTACCTTAGTTATATGATTATTCGACCACAAAAGTACTCATTTCTTCTCGAAAACTGCCATAATTGATGCAAAAAGTAGTGAAAACCACCGAAAAATGCACTTTTTTAAGGAAAAACAGAAAAAAGTTGCCGAAAAATTTGGCTGAATGAAGAAAAGTTAGTACTTTTGCACACGCAAATAAGGAACGCAACATTCCGCAATGCAAAATGCTTCAATAGCTCAGTTGGTTAGAGCACCTGACTGTTAATCAGGGGGTCGTTGGTTCAAGCCCATCTTGAAGCGCAAAAGAGTCGCATGTTTTATCTGTAACTCTGTTCTTTTTCAAACCAAATGCTTCAATAGCTCAGTTGGTTAGAGCACCTGACTGTTAATCAGGGGGTCGTTGGTTCAAGCCCATCTTGAAGCGCATTACATAAGCCTTGCAAGTTTTCACTTGCAGGGCTTTATTGTTTTTAGACATCTTAAAGTCCCCCTGTTTACACCCAATGTTCTTAGACTATCCCCCTTTACACTCATCGCAAATCTTTTACATATAATTCTGCAATTAAAAGTGTCCTTAAGGAGAATATATTTTTTCCTTAAGGGAAAATATTTTTTTCCTTAAGGATATTTATTTTTTTCCTTAAGGAAACAGTTTCATAGGGTTCTGACAAAAAAACGGGTGCATTCCGCTTTTTTGACGAAATGCACCCATCATTATTAATGTATATAATACTAGGATTATTCTACATCATTGTTATGATCCAAAGAATCGTTGAAATCCTTAGGAGCCTGCTCCTCGTTACGATGCTCGTAACGACGTGGCTGACGAGCTGGACGCTCACCACGACCCTCATGACGATCATCACGACGACCACGACGCTCACCGCGCTCTGGACGTGGACGACGCTCACGCTCTACATAACCCTCAGGCTTCTCCATCAACACACGGTGAGAGAGCTTGTACTTACCAGTCTTAGGATCAATCTCCATCAACTTCACCTTGATCTTGTCGCCTTCCTTGATGCCAGCCTCTTCAACTGTCTCAAGACGCTTCCAATCGATCTCAGAGATGTGGAGCAAACCATCCTTACCTGGGAGAATCTCTACGAAGCAACCGTAAGGCATGATAGAACGAACAGTACCCTCATAAACCTCACCAACCTCTGGAACAGCTACGATAGCCTTGATCTTAGCCAAAGCAGCATCGATAGAATCCTTGTTAGGAGCAGATACCTGTACGTGACCCTTACCATCAGTCTCCTCGATAGTGATAGTAGCACCAGTATCCTCCTGCATCTGCTGGATAATCTTACCACCAGGGCCGATAACAGCACCGATGAACTCCTTAGGAATATCGAATGCTACGATACGTGGAACCTGTGGCTTCATCTCAGCACGTGGCTCAGAGATAGTCTCCATCATGCAGTTGAGAATGTGCTCACGACCAGCCTTAGCCTGCATCAAAGCCTCCTCGAGAATCTCGAAGCTCAAACCGTCGCACTTGATATCCATCTGTGTAGCGGTCAAACCATCGCGGGTACCTGTGGTCTTGAAGTCCATATCACCCAAGTGGTCCTCATCACCGAGGATATCACTGAGGATAGCGTACTTGTCCTCACCTGGGTTCTTGATAAGACCCATAGCGATACCAGAAACTGGCTTCTTCATTGGAACACCTGCATCCATCAGGGCGAGAGTACCGGCACAAACAGTAGCCATAGAAGAAGAACCGTTAGACTCCAGGATCTGACTTACCAAACGTACGGTGTAAGGGAAGTCTGCAGGAATCTGACCCTTCAAGCCACGCCATGCCAAGTGACCGTGACCAATCTCACGACGGCCTACGCCGCGCTGAGCCTTAGCCTCACCTGTAGAGAATGGAGGGAAGTTATAGTGAAGGAGGAAGCGCTGGTAGCTCTTCTCGAGCACACCATCGATAAGCTTCTCATCCATCTTTGTACCAAGAGTACATGTAGAGAGAGACATAGTCTCACCACGCTGGAAGATAGCGCTTCCGTGAGGCATTGGGAGTGGAGACACCTCGCACCAGATAGGGCGGATATCTGTAGTAGCACGACCATCAAGACGCAAGCCCTCATCGAGGATGCAACGACGCATAGCATCGCGCATTACGTCATCATAGTAGCGGGTAGCCTCAGCGTGCTTCTCCTCCAGGTCTTCCTCAGAGAGATCGGTATGAGCTGCGTCATACTTCTCAAGGAAGTCAGCCAAAACCTTGTCGAAAGCATCCTGACGAGCATGCTTCTCCAAAGCCTGGTGGTTGATATCATAAGCAGGCTTGTAAAGCTCAGACTTGATCTGCTCACGGAGTTCCTCGTCGTTGATCTCATGATCATACTCACGCTTCACGTCAGTACCCTTCTCCTTAGCCAACTCATACTGGAGCTCGCACATAGGCTTGATAGCCTCGGCAGCAGCCTTGAGGGCGCCGATCAGATCCTGCTCAGAAACTTCCTTCATCTCACCTTCCACCATCATGATGTTCTCCTTGGTAGCACCAACCATGATATCCATGTCAGCCTCTTCCATCTGCTGGAATGTAGGGTTAACAACATACTCACCATTGATACGAGCTACACGAACCTCAGAGATGTAGTGCTCGAAAGGAATATCTGAACAAGCCATGGCAGCTGAAGCAGCGAAACCTGCAAGGGCATCTGGCTGGTCAACACCATCGGCTGAGAGCAACATTACCTGTACGTAAACTTCTGCATGGTAGTTAGAAGGGAAAAGTGGACGCAAAGCACGGTCCACAAGGCGAGAGGTAAGGATCTCCTCGTCGCTAGCCTTGCCTTCGCGCTTGGTGAAACCACCAGGGAAACGGCCAGCAGCACTGTACTGCTCACGGTAATCTACTTGCAAAGGCATGAAATCTGTACCCGGAACTGCATCCTTTGCTGCACAAACAGTTGCGAGAAGCACTGTGTTACCCATGCGGAGAACCGCAGCACCATCAGCCTGTTTTGCAACTTTTCCGGTCTCAATTGTGATGGTTCTTCCATCAGGCAACTGAACACTTTTTGTAATTACGTTCATCTAATTATTAAAACTTATTGTTTTGTCTAACATCTAATATCTAAAACGGTGCAAAGATACCTCTTTAATAATTAATAAACGAATATTTGGGCAACTATTTTCTACTTTTTTAATAATTTTATCTATCTAAGGTGCATTATTCCCGATTTTATTACTACCTTTGCAGTCGATAATTTCGCAAAATACTAAAATTCATGAAGATATCTAGAATCTATTCAGCGGCAGTGATTATGGTAGCTGCGCTGGCTCTCACTTCTTGTAACAACAAGAAATTTCATATCAACGGTAATATTACCGAGGCTCAGGACTCTATGCTCTACCTGGAGAACCTCAGCCTGAATGGTCCGGTGAAGATCGACTCGGTGAAACTGGGTGAAGATGGATCCTTCGCTTTCGAAGAGAATGCGATGGACAGCATCACTCCTGAATTCTACCGTCTCCGCATTGCCAACCAGAGCATCAACCTCAGTATCGACTCAACCGAGACCGTCAACGTGAAGGCAGCTTATCCTCAGATGAGCTACAAGTACGAGGTGGAAGGCTCAGAGAACTGCAGCAAGATCAAGGAACTTTCGCTCAAGCAGATGACTCTGCAGAGCAACATCAATGGCATCATCAAGAGCCCTAACATCGGGGTAGATTCCATGGATGTTATCGTAGCCCGCATGCTGGCTGCATACAAGCAGGATGTAAAGACCAACTACATCTTCAAGGAGCCGATGAAGGCTTCCTCTTACTATGCACTCTTCCAGACTATCCAGTTGGGCAACACCAACTCACTCATCTTTAACCCTCGCAATAACAAGGATGACGTGAAAGTATTCGCTGCCGTAGCTACAAGCTGGGATACTTACTATCCAGGCGCAGAGCGTGGCAAGAACCTGCACAACATCGCCATCGAGGGCATGAAGGATATCCGCATCATTGACAGGCAGCGTGCACAGCAGCAGATTGAGGCAAGCAAGGTGAGCGTAAACGGATGCATAGAAATTGCCCTACAGGACAACAAGGGACAGGTTCGCCGCCTCTCTGACCTCACCGGCAAGGTGGTTTTGCTCGATTTCCATATCTTCGCCAGCAACGAGAGCACCAAGCGCATTATGATGCTCCGTGAGCTTTACAACAAATATCATGCTGCCGGACTGGAAATCTATCAGGTTTCCGTAGATCCAGATGAACACTTCTGGAAAACATCTACCGCTGCCCTTCCATGGATCTGCGTACGTGAGGAGAACGGCATCCAGGGAACAAGTCTCCAGCTCTACAACGTGCAGAGCATCCCTACCTTCTTCCTCATCGACAGAAGCAATACTCTGAGAGCCCGCGACATACAGATCAAGGACATTGATGCAGCCATCAAGAACCTTCTTTAATACGAGCTTTCATACAACAGACAAGTCGGAAGTCTGGACTTTTCTCCAGACTTCCGGCTCCTATCATCCAATACGAGCTACAATAGATTAACAGCAACAATAAATTTTAAGCACTAAAAAATGAACAAGAAACTTTTAGCTTTCGCAGCATTGGCTCTCGTAACAGCAGGAGCAAACGCTAAAGTAAAGTTGCCACACATCCTGGGTGACAACATGATTATCCAACAAGATTCAGAAGCCAATCTCTGGGGTTGGGACAAACCTGGCACCCTGGTAGAGGTAAGCACCTCATGGTCGCAGCAGAAGTATTCAGCAAAGACAGGAAAGAATGGCAAGTGGGCTGTCAAGGTACAGACTCCCAAGGCTAGCTACACTCCGCTCTCCATTACCTTCGATGATGGCGAAAAGACTATCCTCAATAATGTACTGGCTGGTGAAGTATGGGTCTGCGCCGGACAGAGCAATATGGAGATGCCGGTAAAAGGTTTCGGCAACTGCCCTGTAGAAGGCTATAACAAGGCAGTATTGGAAGCCAACCAATATAAAGGTGTACACTACGTGAAGATTCCTAGCGTGATGAGCAGCAAACCGCTGGATGATGCCAACTGCGAATGGAAGGAGATTAATCCGGAAACCGTGGGCGATGCATCTGCCACCGGATATTTCTTTGCACAGGTAGTCAACAAGGCGCTCGACGTACCAGTGGGACTGGTGATGGCAAACAAGGGCGGAAGCCGTGTAGAAAGCTGGCTCGATCGTGACTATCTGAAAAAGAACACGAAAGAAGACCTCGACTCCCTCAAGATGACGAAGAATCCTAAGTTCAAGTGGGACTTCCTCTACCCTCTTCTTTGGGGCAACGGAACCTTCCATCCTATCCTCAACTATAGCGTGAAGGGAATCCTCTTCTATCAAGGCTGTTCCAACGTGGGCGACCCGGCAGGTCAATACACACAGCGTCTTGCCGACCTCGTAGCCCAGTGGCGCAGAGACTTCAAGCAGGGCGAACTGCCATTCTATTTCGTGCAGATTGCACCTTATCATAATGGCGATGTGAATGGTGATGCAGGTCCAAGACTTCGCGAGCAGCAGTTTAATGCAGCCAAGATCATCCCGAACAGTGGCATCGTCTGCACCGAAGATCTGGTTTATCCATACGAGGTAGAGCAGATTCACCCATGCCAGAAGCAGCCTGTAGGTGAGCGTCTGGCTCTTCAGGCACTCAGCAAGACCTACGGAATGAAGGGACTCTTCTGCGAGAGTATGACTTTCAAGGAGATGAAGATTGTTGGCGACACTGTGAAGGTTCACTTCGACAACACCTACGGAGCCTATAACCGCTTTGAAGGCATCAAGGGCTTCGAGGTAGCCGGCGAAGACAAGGTGTTCCATCCTGCCACAGCCAAGCATTTCTGGCAGGAAGGCAACGATCCCTGGAACGAGTGCGTCATCGTAACCAGCCCTGAAGTCAAGAAGCCGGTAGCCCTTCGCTACTGCTTCCGCAACTTCCAGCTCGGCAACATGGCGAATGCAGGCGGTCTGCCTCTCTTCCCATTCCGAACAGACAATTGGTAATTAATAACATAGCGGTCGATCTTTGTGAATTCCAAAGACCGACCGCTCTTTAATATATATATTATGAGTCACGTTTTAGACAAATTCAAGTTTTGCCCTGTTTGCGGTTCTCAACATTTCGAGATCAACAACTTCAAGAGTAAAAAATGCAAGGACTGCGGATTCACCTACTATCTGAATCCCAGCAGTGCCACAGTAGCCTTCATTCTCAACGAGAAAGAAGAACTTCTGGTGGTTCGCAGAAAAAACGAACCTGCCAAAGGCACCCTCGACTTGCCGGGCGGATTCGTAGATATGGATGAAACCGGTGAAGAAGGCGTGGCTAGAGAAGTAAAGGAAGAAACGGGTCTGGAAGTAATCGGGGTGAGCTATCAGTTCAGTATCCCTAACCTCTATCTCTATTCCGACTTCCTGGTTCATACCCTAGATATGTTCTATGCTGTAAAGGTGAAAGACCTCTCTCATGTGGAGGCGATGGACGATGCCGAGGAGTCATACTGGATTCCTCTCAGCAACCTCCATCCCGAAGAGTTCGGATTAGGCTCCATAAGACAAGGTGTGGCTAAATTTCTTGCAAAACACAAGACGAAAGAATGAAAATACGCCCCAAAACATTTAAAAAACCAAAAAAATCACTATATAATAAGGTATAAGCAAAAAGTTTATTTACTTTTGCAGACCAAAAGAAATTGTGTAGAAGCGTATGCAAGAAAATTTAGTAATCGTCGAGAGCCCTGCAAAGGCTAAGAAAATCGAAGAGTTTTTAGGTAAAGACTTCAAGGTGATGTCTTCTTACGGTCATATCCGTGACCTCAAGAAGAAGGAACTCAGTATAGACGAGAAGACCATGGAACCTTGTTATGAGATTCCTGAGGAAAAGAAAAAGCTCGTCACAGAATTGAAATCAACAGCGAAGCAAGCTAAGAAGATTTGGTTAGCATCCGATGAGGACCGCGAGGGAGAAGCCATCAGCTGGCACCTTTGCGAAGTACTCGGACTGGATGAAGCGAAGACAAGCCGTATAGTCTTCCATGAAATTACCAAACCTGCCATCTTAGACGCTATTGAGCACCCACGCCATTTGGACATGAACTTGGTGAATGCCCAGCAGGCACGTCGTGTGCTCGACCGCATCGTGGGCTTCAAGCTCTCTCCTGTATTGTGGAGAAAGGTGAAACCAGCCCTCTCTGCCGGTCGTGTACAGAGCGTTGCCGTACGCCTCATCGTGGAGCGTGAGCGTGAAGTCCAGAAGTTCAAGAGCGAACCATACTATCGTGTCAACGCCGTATTCGCCCTGATCAGCGAGAATGGCGCAGCCACAGAGGTAAAGGCAGAGCTCGATCACCGTTTCAAGACCCATGAAGAGGTGGAAGCCTTCCTGGAGAAGTGCAAGGACGCCAAGTTCACCGTAGAGGCTGTCACCAAGAAACCGCTGAAGCGTACACCAGCGCCACCTTTCACCACATCAACCCTGCAGCAGGAAGCAGCCCGCAAGCTCGGCTTCACCGTAAGCCAGACCATGATGGTGGCTCAGCGTCTGTACGAGGGTGGACGCATCACCTACATGCGTACCGACAGTGTGAATCTCTCTTCCCTCTGCAGCAATGCCAGCAAGGATGAGATCATCAAGGAATACGGCAAGGAATACAGCAAGCCACGTGCCTATCATACCAATTCCAAGGGTGCACAGGAGGCTCACGAGGCCATCCGACCTACCTACATGAGCGAGACAAGCATCGATGGCACCAGCCAGGAGAAGCGTCTTTACGACCTGATCTGGAAACGTACCATCGCTTCGCAGATGGAGGATGCACAGTTGGAGAAGACTACCATCAATATCAGCATCGACAACACCAGCGAGAAGTTTGTTGCCAATGGTGAGGTTGTAGTATTCGACGGTTTCCTCAAGGTATATCGTGAATCTACCGATGAGGATGAGAACGTAGAAGATTCAACCCATCTCCTGCCAGCCATGAAGAAAGGCGATGAGTTGCAGCGCCGTGAAATCATTGCCACAGAGAAATTCTCTCTGGCACCAGCAAGATACACCGAAGCAAGTCTGGTGAAGAAGCTGGAAGACCTCGGCATCGGCCGTCCATCTACCTATGCTCCTACCATCAGCACCATCCAACAGCGTGAATACGTTGTGAAGGGTGACAAGCAGGGCGAGGAGCGTACCTACACCGTAGATACGCTGAAGGGTATCATGATTACCCAGAAGACCAAGAAGGAACAGGCTGGTTCTGAAAAGGGCAAGCTCCTCCCTACCGATATCGGAATCGTGGTAAACGACTTCCTGATGGCCAACTTCCCTAACATCATGGACTATAACTTTACTGCCAACGTAGAGCAGAAGTTCGATGATATCGCCGAGGGAAAGACCGAGTGGACCAAATGGATGAAGGACTTCGACAAGCGTTTCGAACCGGAAGTGAAGGGTGTGATGGAAGCACGCAGCGAGCACAAGGCCGGTGAGCGTGAACTGGGCAAGGACCCAAAGAGCGGTCGCCCTGTATTCGTAAAGATCGGAAGATTCGGTCCTGTGGTTCAGATTGGTACCGCCGAAGACAAGGACAAGCCACAGTTTGCCCAGTTGCCTGCCGACAAGAGCATTGAGACCATCACTCTGGAGGAAGCATTGGAACTCTTCAAGCTGCCTCGCCAGGTTGGTGAGTTCGAAGGCTCTACCGTAACCATCGGAAGCGGCCGTTTCGGTCCATACGTACTCCACGACCGCAAGTATGTATCCATTCCTAAGGAAATCGACCCAATGGCCATCACCCTGGAACAGGCAGTGGAACTTATCAACGAAAAACGCTCTAACGAGCAGAAACGCCACATCAAGACCTTTGAGGAAGACAACAAGTTGGAGCTCCTGAACGGGCGCTATGGTCCTTACATCGCATTCGATGGCAAGAACTACCGCATTCCGAAGGCAAAGCAGGAGAACGTAGAGTCACTCAGCTACGAGGAGTGCATGACCATCATCAAGGAAGCACCAGAACCAAAGGCAAGAGGCAGAAGAAGTAAAAAAGAATAAAATGAAGTCTATCATCATCATTGGATATATGGGAGCCGGCAAGACGACTGTCGGCAAAGCCCTCGCCAAAGAGCTTGGCGTGATGTTCTACGACCTCGATTGGTACATCGAAAGCCGTATGCGCAAGACCGTGAAGCAGATTTTCGACGAAATGGGCGAAGAGGGATTCCGCCACATAGAGCACAACATGCTCCACGAGGTGGCAGAGTTTGAAAACGTAGTGGTTAGCTGCGGCGGAGGAACACCTTGTTTCTACGACAACATGGAGTATATGAACCAGTCGGGCTGCACCATCTACCTCAAGGCAACGCCAGAAACCCTCTATGCTCACCTCAAGATGGGCAAGGGCGTACGCCCCCTGCTGCTCAACAAGACTCCGGAGGAAGTACAGGTATTCATCCGCGAGCAGCTGAAGCAGCGCGAGCCTTTCTACGAGAAGGCAAAACATATCATAGACATCAATGTGATGGACAACTTGGATAAAGTAAACGAAACGGTACAGGAGGTTCGTAGCCTGCTGAACGTATAAAGAAAAAAGGTAAGCCAGCTCAAGACAAGAGACGGCTTACCTTTCTACGATTTATCATAAACAGAAAAAATTATAAAACAAACTTTTTAGCAAGACCAAGAACAGAAAATGAAGAAATGGACTATTGAAGACTCGAAGGAGCTCTACAACATTGGTGGTTGGGGCACTTCTTACTTTGGCATCAACGACAAGGGTGATGTCTATGTAACTCCATGCAAGGACAACACGCAGATAGACCTGCGCGACATCATGGACGAGTTGGCATTACGCGACATCAACGCTCCCGTACTGCTCCGTTTCCCAGACATCCTCGACAACCGCATCGAGAAGACAGCCAGCTGTTTTCAGAAGGCAAAGGAGGAATATGGTTACAAGGGGGAAAACTTTGTCATCTATCCTATCAAGGTGAACCAGATGCAGCCGGTTGTAGAGGAAATCATCTCTCATGGAAAGAAGTTCAACCTGGGACTGGAAGCCGGTTCCAAGCCAGAACTTCATGCCGTTATCGCCGTACAGGCACAGAGCGACTCGCTCATCATCTGCAATGGCTACAAGGACGAGAGCTACATCGAACTTGCCTTGCTCGCACAGAAGATGGGTAAGCGCATCTTCATCGTGGTAGAAAAGCTCAACGAGCTGGATATCATCGCCAAGGTGGCAAGTAAGCTCAACGTGAAGCCAAACATCGGTATCCGCATCAAGCTCGCTTCTTCAGGCTCAGGAAAATGGGCTGAGAGCGGTGGCGATGCTTCGAAGTTCGGTTTGACAAGCGCCGAACTGCTCACCGCACTCAACAAGATTGAGGAGATGGGATTCCACGACTGCCTGCGCCTCATCCACTTCCACATCGGAAGCCAGATTACCAAAATCCGCCGCATCCAGACGGCTCTCCGTGAGGCAGCACAGTTCTACATCAACCTCCACAAGATGGGCTACAATGTAGATTTCGTAGATTGTGGCGGTGGTCTTGGTGTAGATTACGACGGCACCCGTTCTGCCAGCAGCGAAAGCTCTGTAAACTACTCTATCCAGGAGTATGTAAACGATTGTGTCTATACATTCGTTGATGCAGCCAACAAGAACAATATCGAGCATCCTAACCTCATCACCGAGAGTGGCCGCTCGCTTTCTGCCCACCACTCCGTATTGGTGATTGATGTCTTGGAGACTGCTTCCCTGCCGGAAATGCCAGAGGAGTTTGAGGCAAAAGAGACTGACCACCAGCTGGTGAAGGACCTCTATGAGATATGGGACAACCTAAACCCTCGCAACATGTTGGAAGACTGGCACGATGCCGAACAGATTCGCGACGAGGCATTGCAGCTCTTCTCTCACGGTATCGTAGATTTGAAGACTCGTGCCGAGATTGAGGCGATGTACTGGAGCGTATGCCACGAGATCAACAACCTTGCCAAGCACATGAAGCACGTGCCTGAGGAGCTCAGAGGATTGGATAAGATTCTTGCCGACAAGTATTTCTGCAACTTCTCATTGTTCCAGAGCCTGCCAGACAGTTGGGCCATCGACCAGCTCTTCCCTATCATGCCTATCCAGCGTCTGGACGAGCGTCCTACCCGCAACGCAACCTTGCAGGACATCACCTGCGACAGCGACGGAAAGATAGCCAACTTCGTGACCGATGGTCATATCGGCAACGTTCTTCCTCTTCATCCTTTGAAGAAGAACGAGCCATACTATCTCGGTGTATTCCTTGTAGGTGCCTATCAGGAGATTCTGGGCGATATGCACAATCTTTTCGGCGACACCAATGCAGCCCATATTTCCGTAAAAGACGGCAAATACAGCATCGACCAGATATTCGATGGCGAAACCGTAGAGGAGGTTCTGGATTACGTACAGTACAATCCAAAGAAGCTCGTCCGCCAGTTGGAGCAGTGGGTAACCAAGAGTGTGAAGGAAGGCAAGATTTCTCTCGACGAGGGCAAGGAGTTCCTGGGCACCTATCGTAATGGTCTCTTCGGATACACTTATCTTCAGTAAGTGAAGAACGAAGAGTGAAAAGTGAAGAATTCAATTGCTTTAACTCATCATAAAGTTAAAAGTTCAATTTTCAAAGTAACAAGATGGAAAAAGTAACAGTAGTAAAGGTAGGCGGTGCCATTGTTGAAGACAGCGAGCAGCTGGCGCAGCTCTTGAAGGATTTTGCAGCCATTCCCGGCAAGAAAGTACTGGTACATGGCGGTGGACGCCGTGCCACCAAGGTTGCCGCTGCCCTCGGCATCGAGAGCAAGATGGTAAACGGCCGTCGCATCACCGATGCAGACATGCTGGAGGTGGTAACGATGGTTTATGGCGGTTTGGTAAACAAGAACCTGGTTGCCAAGCTTCAGGCTAACGGCGTGAATGCCCTCGGTCTGACAGGTGCCGATATGGATGTAATCCATAGTCACAAACGCCCATTGAAGGATGGCATCGACTTCGGATTCGTAGGCGATGTAGAGCGTGCCAACGGCAAGATGCTCCAGACCCTGATTAACGAAGGCATCACCCCAGTGATGGCTCCACTGACCCATGACGGAAAGGGCAATATCCTCAATACCAATGCCGACACCATCGCAAGCGAGACAGCCAAGGCTCTGGCTCCTTACTACGACGTGACATTGATATATAGTTTTGAAAAGAAAGGCGTGCTCAGCAATCCTGAGGATGACGACAGCGTGATTCCAGTGATTACCCATGCCGATTTTGAGAGATATAAAGCAGACGGTACCGTGGCAGGCGGCATGATTCCAAAGCTGGAGAATGCCCTTGCAGCCATCGATGCAGGCGTGAAAGAAGTGATTATCACCCTTGCTACCGCCATCGACGGAAAGCACGGAACTGTTATTAAGAGTTAAAAATAGAAATAATTCAGAGTTGCCTGTAACTTTCTTACAGGTAAGTCGTCATTAATTATAGAGGGATGAAAAAAATCAGTTTCCAAAACGATGTTTTGCCTCTGAAGAATAAACTCTTCAGGCTGGCACTTCGCATTACTCTCAACCGGGAGGAAGCGGAGGACGTTGTGCAGGATACCATGATTAAAGTCTGGAATGCCCGCGACAGATGGCAGGAGCTCGACTCCATCGAGGCCTACAGTCTCACCATCGCCCGCAACCTCTCGCTCGACCGCATCAAGAAGATGGATAATCAGAACGATTCGCTGGAAGAGCAGACCACGGAAAGGCTCGACGAGACATCATCCACTCCTTCCGAACGAATGATTCAGAAAGACAAGCTGAACATCGTAAGGAACATCATTAATGAGTTGCCCGAGAAGCAGCGCAGCTGTCTGCAACTTCGAGATATCGAAGGAAAATCCTATAAGGAAATAGCAGACATCCTCAGCATCACCGAAGACCAGGTCAAGGTGAACATCTTCAGGGCTCGACAAACAGTTAAACAAAGATTTCAACAATTCGACAGTTATGGATTATAAGTACATCAACCAACTTTTGGACCGCTATTGGAAGGCCGAGACTTCTCTCGAAGAAGAGGAGATTCTCCGCGCATTCTTCAGCCAGGACGAGTTGCCTGCCGAGCTGAAGCCATATCAGGCGCTCTTCTCTTACGAGATGGGCGAGGCTAAGCAAGAGACACTGGGTGATGACTTCGATCAGAAGATGATGGCGATGATTGAAGATGAATACACCAAGGAGCCAAACAAGGCGAAGGTCGTTTCATTGACAGAGCGCCTGAAGCCTCTCTTCAAGGCTGCTGCCGTGGTAGCCATCGTCCTGACCTTGGGCAACGCTGCTCAGGTTCCATTCCAGAACGATGTCGATAATCAGATTGAAAACGTAGGATACACCAAGAGTGGCAAGGGCGTTTCCGTAGCCATGGGCGATTCTGCTTCGGTTGACTCCATGCAGCGCACGGGCATCGACCAGATAAGCACCACCACTGCTTCCCCTACGATATTGAAGTAGTTATTTCTATGCTTTCTCTATATAAAAAATCATGTTTAGTAAAACAATTCTGAAACTGTGAAGTTTCAATTCTCTCAAATTTTTCATAACATACTAACGTAATAGGGCTGCCAGGATGTACTGGCAGCCCTTGCTGTTTTATAAATAAACTAATTCATAGTTTCGTGGGGCACAATTTATCGCCAACAAGAGTCATCATTTAAGCCTCCTGCTGATCATCATTGATGGCTCCTGCCGGTCTTCATATAAAGCTCCAGGCTAGCTCAAGAAGGAGAAATTAAGAGGATAATTTTCCTGATGAGGGTTAACAGGTTAACAGTTAACAGCCCGAAAATGCATACTACTCCCCCACTCACATATAATAATAAGTATATATATATTTAAATATAATAAGGTACGCAGGAGGGGGAGAATGCAAAAAACAGCTGTTAACTGTTAACCTGTTAACTCCTTGCCCTCTTTGTTAACGAATCTAACTCGCTCTAAATTGGACTTTGATTGAAAATCAAGAAGTTGGGCGTTTGCCTATATTATATAGGTAACAATATGGAAACGAGCGGACTTCTGCTCGTTTCTGTATTTTGCAATATGCAAAGAACGCCTCAATTCGGGGACAAAGATACGATATTTTTCTAAATCTCGCATAGCTTACAAGGAGAAAAACTTGGAAATTAGAACTTTTTACGTTAAAATCCATATTTGACAAGCAGATTTTGAAGAAAATATTTGGAGTTTCCAATAAAAAAGAGTATTGTTTGCAGCAACAAATCCCACCACGCCTCTCAACGATGCGTACCACGGTGGGACTTCGCTTTTTATAAAGGGTATATGGATTACGACAAACAACCGATAAACGTAGATGAACAGGTTGCCTTGCTCCAGAACAGAGGGCTGGTGATAGAAGAGAGAGCCTGCGTAATAGGCAAACTGGAGAACGAATGCGTAAAGGCATTCCTCGACCACGAGGAAGAGATTCTTGCCGGCACCTTCGAGGGAGCCCTCATCGACCACATCTCGGAGCACGAGCGCAATGCCTACATCACCTGCACCCAGGTTTCGAGAAAGAAGATTTATGCCAGCAAGCCCGTTCTCAACATCGAGCTTTCGGGTTACAAGATCATGGCTACGCTGATGGAGGTATTCATCGATGCCGCCGTCAACCCGTCCCGTTTCTACTCCAAGCAGCTTCTGCGCCGGGTAAGCAACCAGTACAATATCGAGAACGAAAGTCTGGAAGAGCGAATCATGGCAGTATTGGATTACATCAGCGACATGACGGATATCTATGCCTTAGATATTTATCAGAAGATCAACGGAATAAGTCTGCCGATAGTATAGAAACAAAACAGGCGTTTCTTATATTTTTGCGTAAAAGTGTGTTAAATAAAGAAAGATAATAGGAAGAAGAATGCAATAATGGGGGGAGAATAATGTTTCATAAATAGAGGATGGGCAAAGCGCCTATCATGTATAACTCATAAAAACAACAGTTTATGAAAGCAAAGATTTACTTTTTGGCAATGGCTTTCGTCACTCTCTTGATGGTAGGGTGTAGCGATGATGATGGTATTCAACTCACACAGGATGAAATCATTGGTGATATTAACACAGGCAAACAAGTGGGTATCAAGGGCAATAGCCTTGTCATATATACCACCCAGGGTGCCCGCGTGAATGTGCAAGGAGCCAAGGGCAAGATTTCGGCACAGTCTTCTGATGAGAAAGTAGTCACTGTAACTTGCATCCATGAGACGGGGCAGTATGGTAAGGATGAGCGTATTAGCTTGTCTGCTATCGCTGTGGGAAAGGCTATTGTTACAGTGACTGATGAAGATGGTAATGAGGCAAAACTTGCCGTGGAAGTCAAGGATGTTGAGACGTTATGGGAGACTACACAAGTATTTAGTGGTTATCAAAAATATTGTAAGGTGGAGGGTGTTTCCAAGGAAGATTCTTTGGTGATAGCATCGGATGCGATAGCAAGTAAGCCTTATGAAGCTGTTAAATTCAAGAGCCGTGGTGATGTATTTACAGTATC
>NZ_QUCG01000005.1:78314-82106 GCF_003473645.1 Prevotella sp. AM23-5
GATGTATTTACAGTATCCCGAATCCAGTTCCTTGCTGGTGGAAAGGTGTTGGTGGATGGGTATTATACTACTACGTATAATGAAGATCACAGTATACTTTATTTCGAGGTTGGAGATGGTAAAGGCGGAACTTTGGAGAATTTCTATTTGAAACGAAAAGAAGGCTCGCATTTCTTCTGGGATTTGACAGATAAATATAAGGAAGCTTATCCGCAGGTAACAAAGGTGGAGTTAGTTTGGGCAGCTGCTCAGCTTTTTTAAGTTTTCTTCATATTAAAAGGGTCGCTTCAAAACTCATTCTCTTATTCGCTTTCGGGTGCTTTAGGGCTTTATGTTAAAGTTTCCATCACAGCTAAACTTTCTGGAAAGAAAACGGCAGCAGACATTGATGGAAACTTCACAATTGAAGTGGAGCCAAAAGATACAATCACCATAAAGTTCATTGGTATGCAAGACAGAATCATCAAACTCTCTGAAATGAATTTCGAAAAACTCAATGTCATCACTTTGACAGAAAGTGGAGGACTCATGGGTGAAATTGTTGTTATCAAAAAAGGACATAAGCATAAAAAAAATAAACTATGGCAAGAGGACGTTATATTTGTAACACTCTCAAAGCTATCCGCAAGCAGATAGCGGATGCAAATGGGATTGACTATTCACCCGAAGAATGTCATTTCAATGGTGAATGCAAGGGAACTTGTCCGAAATGTGAGCAAGATGTGAGAGATTTGGAGCATGAGTTGCGACGTAGACAGACCGCAGGAAAGGCTATCAAGGTTGCAGGTATTGCAGCAGGACTTGTCGCCATGGCGGCTTGTTCTGATGGGAAACCACAAGGAAACGACAAAGATACACTTACAAGATTGTCGACAACCTTGCATGAAGACTCAATAGACCCAACAATGTACAACGGTGAAATCGACCGCACAAAGCCTATCAAAAACGTGACCGTCAAGAAATTCATGCCGCTGAAAGAGGACAGCAAGCCATCTAAGAAGAACAAGCGAGCCAAGACCGCCGTTGTCCAATCCGCCATCGCCACAGACTCAACCAATAACAGCAAAATATTTGATAATGTTGATGAGGAAGCGTCATTTCCTGGTGGCATAGCGGCGTGTATGAAATATATTGCAGACAATTTTCGCTATCCAAACATACAGGGCGATTGCAGCATACAAGGAAAAATTGTCGTTAGTTTCATTGTCAATGAAGATGGAAATCTAAATGACATCAAAGTGAAGAAAAGCGTCTATTCTGACCTTGACAAAGAAGCCGTCGGGTGGTGAAAAGTATGCCAAAGTGGATTCCTGCCAAGCAAAACGGCAAGGCGGTGAAATCAAAATACACGCTTCCTGTCTACATCCACGTGCAGTAACTATAAAAAAGGAAAAATCATGGCAACAAGAGGACGCAACATTTGCAACACGCTCAAGGCCATCCGCAAGCAGATCGCGGATGCCAACGGAATCAGTTATTCACCCGAAGAATGCCACTTTAAGGGCGAATGCAAGGGCACTTGCCCGAAATGCGAGCAAGACGTGAGGGACTTAGAACACGAACTGCACCTCCGACAGATGGCAGGGAAAGCCATCAAGGTCGCAGGAGTGGCTTTGGGCATCACCGCCCTCACCGCATCCGCCACATCGTGCGCCACGCAGAAGGGATATTACAAATCGACACCGCCTAAGTCTGAAAAGGTTATCCCTATCCAGTTCCAAAAATACACCACCAACGACATCGCCCTACTCCAAGCGAAAGATTCTCTCAGCAAGAAAGGAATGCTCTTCGTTCAAGGGCATATCATTAGCGACGAGGACAATGAGCCGCTTATTGGAGCCTCCGTCATCGCTAAACTTTCGGGAAAGTATGCAATAACTGATGTCAATGGAAACTTCACTCTCGAAGTGGAGCAAGGCGACACGATAACCGTGCAATACATCGGCTTCATAGACCGAAGCATCAAACTATCTGAAATGAGCCGAGACAAGCTCAATATCATCACTCTAATATTCAACGAAAGTGCCTTAGGGGAAGTCGTGGCTGGAATCGTTCCCGAAGTCAGAATTAGAGGAACGGCTCCCGTCATCAAAAGAGAAGATACTTTCGAAGAGGCTTCATACCCAGGCGGTTCGACTGCATTGACGCAATACATCAAGACCAACCTTCAATATCCAAAAGAATGTCGAGAAGGCGCGCCAATAGGCAGAGTCATCCTTGGTTTCACCGTCAACAAGGACGGAAGTTTGAGCAACATCAAGGTGGAGAAAAGTCTTGTCCCTATCCTCGACGAGGAAGCCATCCGAGTGCTGAAAAGCATGCCGAAATGGACTCCTGCCAAGAAAAACGGAAAGGTGGTGAAATCACATGCCACCGTTCCTTTCACATTTAAAGTAGAATAACATGAAGACCGCCCCACTCATTTGCATCGACCGCCACCGCCTCACGATAGACGGCGAGGGCGTCACCACGCTTGTGGCATTCCACGGTTGTCCGCTTCGTTGCAAATACTGTCTCAATCCCCAATGCCTTGATGCTGACGGCGTATGGCAGGAGGTGGATACAGAACTGCTGATGGCGAACGTGGAGATGGACAACCTCTACTTCTTAGCTACAGGAGGCGGCATCTGTTTTGGTGGAGGTGAACCGCTTCTGTGGAGTTCATTCATAAAGGAGTTTTGTGAACTATGCCCAGAGGGATGGCACTTTACGATGGAGACGAGTCTAAACGTACCTCGCCATCACTTGGAGAAAGTCACCCCATACATAGACTCCTTTATCATCGACATCAAGGACATGAATCCTGCCATCTATCAAGCCTACACAGGTAAGCCCAACCGGCAAGTTATCGACAACCTTGTCTGGCTCAACACTCATGCCAAACATAAAGACAAGATCATCCTTCGTCTCCCCATAATCCCCAAGTTCAACACCGAAGATGACAGGAAACACAGTCGCCAAGTCTTAATAGAATTAGGATATGAGAATTTTGATGAATTTGAATATGTTATTAGAAACAAATAAACAGTTTTAATTATATGTCCCAATGAAATGGATTTGAATGTAAATTCCATCTCATTGGGGTATTGGATAAAAATTATTGGTAATTTTTAATAGTACGTTTTATGCTATTAGACTCTCTGCGAAGTTCATTAGCTACACTGTCTTTGTATGCAGCCATCCGTACCATTTCATTGTATTTGAGAACAGAATCTTCGTAAGCTGCAACACGATTTTTGACATAGTCTATGACATTTTCGTCTCTGGTTACAGAGAAGTGCTTCTCTATATATAAGATGTTTGGGTCATCAGCAGACAGAACCATCTTCAAAGCTCTATACTTCAAGTCTGCCTCCTCCCAATCTTGGTGCTCTCGCCATTGGGTGAGGTTGCCCCAAATGGAGAGAACGAGAGATAGAGCCAAGCCGCCAATGAAAAGAAGAACATACTTTGATGTAGGCTCGAAGCGATGGGTGACAAGTTTCTTCTGAGGTGAATTGTTCATCACTTCAAGTTTGTCTTGCAATGCCTTCGAGGAAACATCATTCTCTTGTCTCATCTGCTTGACAGCATCAACCAAGAGCTTGCTTCGCTGCTCATTTTTGCCGAGTTCAGCCTTGATAAGGTCAACAAAAACAACAATGGCATCTCTTAATTTGGATATTTTACCTCTGACTTCCTCTTCCTTGCCAAACATAGCAATGATTGATTTCTCCAACTTGGTTGTGTCATTACTTGCAGGAACGGTTTCCGCTCCTGCGTACTTTGGTGAAGCAGAAAGTTCATCGACTT
>NZ_QUCG01000050.1:0-28004 GCF_003473645.1 Prevotella sp. AM23-5
AAAAAAAAACAATATACAATGAAGAAAATAGAAATCATAGAACTTCCCAAGATATATGATCCTCGCGGCTGTCTTACCGTTGCCGAGGAAAGCAGCCATATCCCCTTCGAAATAAAAAAGGTGGAATGGAAGCATATCGGCATCATTCATTCCGATGCCCCTATGGAACTTGAACATTGTTCTATGATGCTGATTGCACTGGCAGGTGAAATCACCATACAGATTATGGAAGAAGGAACCATCAGGCTCACCCGTCCTAATCAGGCTCTGATTCTGCGGGAAGCTTGTAAAAGCAGCATAATTGACAGCACCGAGCATTCCCTGCTTCTTACTATTCATCAAAAATAAAGGAAATGGAAACAGAAAACGAGAAGAAAACCATCAAATATCTTGACCTGAAGGGCATCAATGCCCCATACGAAGAAGAGATCAAAAAGGAAATCAACCAGGTAGTAAGTAGCGGATGGTACTTACAGGGAAGATGCGTGAAGCAGTTTGAGAAGAATTATGCCACTTTCATCGGCACCGAGTACTGCATTTCCTGCGGTAACGGACTGGATGCTCTCAAACTGATTCTGATGGGAGAAATGGCTATTGGCAAGCTCCACCAGGGTGATGAGATTCTGGTGCCAGCCAACACCTATATTGCCACCATTCTTTCCATCACAAGCGTGGGACTGGTTCCTATCCTCGTAGAACCCAACCCAGAGACACTGCAAATCGACGAGAACCTCATAGAGAGCAACATCTCCTATAAAACCAAAGGCATTATGCTGGTACATCTCTACGGCAAGTTATCCTGGACGGAAAGAATCCAGGAGATCTGCAAGGAGAACGATCTGCTGATATTCGAAGACAACGCACAGGCTTTCGGATGCGGATACGTCAACAGCTCTGCGCGAGAGGCTATCAGAAGAAAGCTGAATCAAGAAGACGAGAATATCACCCATCAAAATCAGATAGACGAGAATATCACCTATCAGGACCAGATAGATATCATCAGTAATTATGCCATCCAGAAAAGCATCTGCCACACGGGTGCTCTCGGAGATGCCGCCGCCCACAGTTTCTACCCAAGCAAGAACCTGGGGGCATTGGGCGATGCGGGTGCCGTGACAACCGATGACGAAGAGCTGGCAGAGGCTATCCGAGCCCTCCACGATTATGGAAGAACCAGCAGATTTGATTTTGAATATCGGGGTATCAACTCCAGAATGGATGAGATTCAGGCAGCTGTGCTCGATGTAAAGCTGAGACATCCCCACGATGAGCATATCGCCAGATGCAGGAAGGCGATGCTCTATATGGATTATCTACACCCAGACATCGTGGAACGCTGCATTCCGAAGAGATTACTGGAAGATCCATTCAGCAATGTACTCCATATCTTCCCTTTCATGACCGAAGAAAGGTTGAGGCTGAGGGAGTTTCTGATGGATGAATCTGTAGAAACTGCGATACACTACCCTATTCCACCCAATGAGCAACTGGGATATCCTGAGCTTCGACATTATCAACTGCCGATTACCCAGAACATCGCCTGCCAGGAGTTGAGCCTTCCCTGCAACTCTACGATGAGAGACGAGGAAGTCATCCGGGTAGCACAGCTCATCAATGATTATTTCTTGCGACGCAATCTGCGGTAGAAGTCTTGCAGACGACCAGGCGCAACGCCCTTCTTCTGCAAGGCTTCCAGTTCGCGATAGGCATCCAACTTTCTGTTGAGCATAATGAGGAGATCGATGCGGTTGATGCGGTAATCTGCATTATCCTCATCGAGGGAAATTGCCTTGGCGTAATCATACTCGGCAAGTTCCAGTTGACCACGCTCCTTCTCCATACCGCCACGTGCTGCATAAGCCGTTGCACTATCCGGATATTGCTCTATCAGATTGTTGATGCCATCATACGCCTCTGTATAGTGCTTGTCCTTCTCATTCAGCAACGCCAGACCGAGCTGTGCCTGGAAGTTACCAGGCACCAGAACCAGAAGGTTCTGATAATCAAGACGGGCAAAGTTATAGCGCAGAAGCTTTTCGTTAACGAATGCACGGTAGAAAAGACCTGCGATATTGGTATTGTTGAGGAACAACACCTTATCCAGGTCATCCTTGGCATAACTCCACTGTTCCAGCTGGATATTCCATGCCGCCTTCTTCAGGCGCAGATCGATGCTGTCAGGATGATAGGCAAGCACACTAGTAGCTGCCGCCAGGGAATCTCGCAGCGCCTTGTTCTGAGCCTTAGAATCACGCAATGCTACATCATCAACCTTAGAATCAGCCGTCAAATTGTTTTGCTGAGCAAACAGAGGTGTAGCCAGCAAACAACCTATATATAATATGATACTTTTCTTTTTCATGCTGCAAAAATACAAATAGTTATGCAATCAACCAAAAAAGGAAAGATAAAAGATGTTTAGAATTTTCAAAATAAAATAAACAGAAGCAAAACTCCTTGTTTTTCCGGGTTTTAGCGATACGATATTTATCCTTAAGGAAAAAAATAAATTCCCTTAAGGGAAAAAATATATAGCCTTAAGGAAAAATAATCTTTCCCTTAAGGCTATTCAAATCAAAATTCTATCTTGTAAGAATACTTCTAAAAATCAATCTAGATTAAGCATTCTTGATCCAGTTAACGATCCACTCGCCAACCTCTGTTGTGCCATAGTGAGCACCACCCTCAACCTGAATCTCAGGAGTGCGGACATTGGCATCGAGAGATGCATCTACAGCCTTACGAATCAAGGCACCTTCCTCGTTCAAACCGAAGTGCTCGAGCAACATGGCTGCAGAAAGAATCTGAGCTACAGGGTTAGCCAGGTTCTTGCCAGCTGCCTGTGGCCATGAACCATGAACAGGCTCGAACAATGGGGTGTGCTCGCCCAAAGAGCTAGATGGCTGCAAGCCCATAGAGCCGGTGATGCAAGAGGTCTCATCGGTAAGGATATCACCGAAGGTGTTCTCTGTAACGATGACATCGAAGAAAGTAGGCTCTGTCAACACACGCATAGACGCATTGTCGATGAACATATAGTCGGTGTTCACCTCAGGATACTGTGGCTCCATCTCCTTGGCAATCTGACGCCAGAGACGAGAAGATGCCAATACGTTTGCCTTATCTACTACTGTCAAGTGCTTGTTGCGCTTCATGGCAAACTCGAAAGCTACCTTCAGGATGCGCTCAATCTCAGGACGGGTGTAGATATCTGTATCGTATGCCTTGTCGTTATCCTGATACTTCTCACCGAAGTACATACCACCAGTCAACTCGCGGATGACTACGAAGTCAGCACCCTTCAAGAGCTCATCCTTCAATGGTGACTTGTGGAGCAGGCAATCGAATGTAGCCACTGGGCGAACATTGGCGAAGAGGCCCAACTTCTTACGCATAGCGAGCAAGCCCTGCTCAGGACGAACCTTGGCTGTAGGGTTGTTGTCAAAACGTGGGTCACCAACGGCTGCGAAGAGCACTGCGTCAGCATCCATACAAGTCTTGAAGGTCTCCTCTGGGAATGGATCACCTACCTCGTCGATAGCGTGAGCGCCGCAGATAGCCTCATTGTAAGTAAACTCGTGGTTGAATTTTTCTGCAATGGCCTGCATAACTGCTACGCCCTGCTTCATAATCTCTGGTCCGATACCATCACCGGCGAGAACTGCAATGTTTAATTTCATCTTATCTGATTTTTTAATTGTTTTTATTCCATATCTAAATTTCGAGGCGATGCCGGCTGTTCGTCACTCTTATCTGCCTCATACATATTGAGCATCTTGAGCGTTGCCTTGATAGCAGCCTCCGTCTGGTCGGCATCCAAGCCTCGGGTGCGCCAGATGCGGTCGCCTTCACGCCAGGTAATGACGGTCTGAACGAGGGCATCGGTACGGCCACCAGGTGGAATGGTTACCTGATAATTGTCGAGCGTAGGGAAGGTCTTGCCGAGCTTCACCTTGTAGATGTTGCGAAGCGCCTTGACGAAGGCATCATACTGACCATCACCAGAGCTACGGTCTTCATACTCCTTACCCTCTATTTCTACCTTCACGCTGGCGATAGGCTTCAAACCATAAGAAGTGGACACCATGTAACTGACCAGTTTTACCTTATCCTCAGGTGTGCTATGCTTCAGCACATCGCTCACGATGTATGGCAGGTCGTCCTGGGTTACCAGCTCCTTGCGGTCGCCGAGTTCGGTGATTCGCTTGGTCACAGCCTTGGTCTGCTCCGGCGTCAACTCCAAGCCCAGTTCGTTAAGGTTCTGTATGATATTCGCCTTACCGGAATTCTTGCCCAGTGCATACTCACGATGTCTGCCGAAACGCTCAGGCACCAGGTCGTTACAATAAAGCTTGTCCTTGTTGTCGCCATCGGCATGCACACCAGCCACCTGGGTGAAGACGTTATCGCCCACTACCGGTGTATTCGGAGCCACGGCGATGCCGCTGTATCCTTCAACCAATCGGGAAATATCGTTCAGGCGATCTTCCTTGATATTGGTCTTTGCCCCAAACATATCCTTCAGAATCACCTGTACGCTCGCCAATGGCGCATTGCCGCAGCGTTCGCCCAAACCATTCACGGTAACGTGAAGACCCTTGGCGCCACTCAATACGGCAGCCAGCGAGTTGCTCACCGCCAAATCGTAGTCATTATGGGCATGGAAGTCGAAGTGAGAGTTCGGATAACGGCGAACCATCTGACGCATATACTCCACACACTGCAATGGGTTCAGGATACCCAATGTATCAGGAAGCAGGAAGCGCTTGATAGGCAACTTCACCAGCTCGTCCATCATCATGAAGAGATAGTCACGGCTGTCGCGCATACCGCTCGACCAGTCCTCCAGATAGAGATTTACGGTGAAACCTTTGCTCAAAGCATAATCGATGGTCTGCTTGATGTGAGCGAGATGCTCCTCAGGCGACATCTTGAGCTGCTGGGTGCAGTGCTTATAGCTACCCTTCGCCAAGAGGTTGATGACATGACCGCCGCATTCGGCAATCCAATCCACACTCTTGTTGTTATCCACGAATCCCAATACCTCAACGGAATCCAGTTTACCTATGGTCTTGGCATAACGGCAAATACGAGCGACAGCATCCTTTTCGCCTTCCGACACACGTGCTGAAGCCACCTCAATGCGATCAACATTGATGTCGTGCAACAGCATTCTTGCTATCATCAATTTCTCGTGAGGAAGGAAACTGACACCATTGGTCTGCTCGCCGTCGCGCAGCGTGCAGTCCATGATCTCAATCTCCTTGATGCGGGAATTATCTCTCTTTGCGTTAACGTTCATAATTACTTGATTACTTGTTTTTAGCTTCCCAAGCCTCTACCTTGTCACGGTTCTGAACGAGGAAATCCACATCGTCCAAACCGTTCTCCAGACAGTGCTTCTTGTAGCCGTTGATTTCGAAGTGCTCGCTCTTGCCGGTAGCAAGATTGGTGACTGTCTGGTTAGGAAGATCTACCTTTACCTCTGTCTTGTGATCCTTGTCGATGCTCTCGAAGAGTTCCTTCAGGAATTCCTCGCTTACCACTACTGGCAATACGAGGTTATTCAACTCGTTGTTCTTGTGGATATCAGCGAAGAAAGAGCTGATAACTACACGGAAACCTGCACCTGCGATAGCCCAGGCTGCGTGCTCACGGGAAGAGCCAGAACCGAAGTTCTTGCCTGCTACGAGGATGACACCACTGTAGGAAGGGTCATTCATCACGAAGTCTGGCTTTGGAGTTCCGTCGGCATTGTAGCGCCAGTCGCGGAAGAGGTTGTCGCCCATACCCTCCTTGTCGATAGCCTTGAGGAAACGGGCTGGTATGATCTGGTCTGTATCTACATTCTCCAATGGAAGAGGAATGCAGCTTGATGTAATTACATTGAATTTCTGTTTCATTTCAGTTTTTCGTTTTACGTTGAACACTTAACATTACATGAACTCTCTTGGGTCGGTAATCTTACCAGTGATAGCGGCAGCTGCTGCTACGTATGGGCTGGCAAGGATGGTGCGGGAACCTGGTCCCTGACGACCCTCGAAGTTACGGTTGGATGTACTTACAGAGTACTTGCCTGCAGGAATCTTATCATCGTTCATTGCCAGGCAGGCAGAGCATCCTGGCTGACGGATTTCGAAGCCGGCAGCCTCAACAATCTTATCAATTCCCTCTTCACGTATTTGTTTATCAACCAACCAAGAACCTGGTACAAGCCAAGCTGTTACACCATCAGCCTTCTTCTTTCCTTTAACCAATGAAGCAAAGGCACGGAAGTCTTCAATACGACCGTTAGTGCATGCGCCCAGGAATACATAATCGATAGGATGACCCTCGAGTTTCTCGCCTGGCTGGAAGCCCATGTAGTTGAGGCTCTTCTTGAAACCAGCCTGCTCTTCCTCTGGAATCACATCGAGCGTTGGGATGCTTTCGGTAATGCCGATACCCATACCTGGGTTGGTACCGTAGGTGATACGTGGTTCGATATCCTTTGCCTCGAAAGTCAACTCCTTGTCGAATACAGCATCATCGCCACTCTTCAAGGTCTTCCAGTAAGCCACAGCCTTGTCCCACTCTTCACCCTTAGGTGCATATTCACGGCCCTTGATATACTCGAATGTGGTCTCATCAGGAGCTACGAAACCACCACGGGCACCCATCTCGATAGAGAGGTTGCAAAGGGTGAGACGACCTTCCATTGACATATCCTTCACTACATCGCCACTGTACTCAACGAAGTAACCGGTGGCACCAGAAGTAGTGAGCTGGCTCATCAGATAAAGAGCTACATCCTTGGCGGTAACACCCTTGCCGAGCTTGCCATTGATGCTGATGCGCATAGACTTTGGCTTGCTCTGGAGAATACACTGTGAAGCCATCACCATCTCAACCTCAGAAGTACCGATACCGAAGGCTACGGCACCCATAGCACCATGGGTAGAAGTATGAGAGTCGCCGCAGACGATGGTCATACCAGGAAGAGAAAGACCCTTCTCAGGACCAACCACGTGGATAATACCATTGTCCTTGGTGTTCATGGCAAAGTGAGTTACGCCGAAATCAGCGGTGTTCTTTGCCAAGGTATCTACCTGCTTCTTTGAGATAGGATCCTCGATTGGCTTATCCTGATCGTGGGTAGGAGTATTGTGGTCAGGCATACAGAAAATCTGGTCTGGACGGAACATCTTGAGTCCGCGTGCTCGCATACCAGCGAATGCCTGAGGTGATGTTACTTCGTGACAGTAGAGACGGTCGATGTAAAGCTGTGTAGGGCCATCTTCTACAATCTGGACAACGTGCTTGTCCCAAATCTTGTCGAATAATGTATTCATAATATCCTGTTTGTTATATATTTATCTGAATTAATTTTATCTTACCTTAAACTTGTTGATACAGTCGATGTAAGCCTCAACAGAAGCTGTCACGATATCGGTATCTGCGCCGAAGCCATAATATACATGACCATCGTACTCCACCTGCATGTGAACCTTACCCACATCGTCTGAGCCCTTGTCAATCGCCTGGATAGTGAACTCCTTGAGGTTCATCTCCTTGGTGATGACCTTCTTGAGGGCACGGATGGCAGCATCTACCGGACCATTGCCTGATGAAGCAGCCTCGAACTTCTGACCAGCAATGTTCAAGCCGATGCTTGCCACGCTCTTCACGCCCTTGCCGGTAGTTACCTGCAACCAGTCGAGCTGTACGCCATGCTTATCGGCAGAATCAGCACCAGCGAGCATCAATACATCCTCGTCGGTAACTTCCTTCTTCTTGTCAGCCAACTGGAGGAATTTCTTGTAGATCTTGTCGAGCTTCTCCTCGTCCTCGATGTTCACGCCGTTTACGTGGAGGCGATACTTCAAGGCAGCACGACCCGAGCGGGCTGTCAAAACGATAGCATTATCATCCAAACCCACATCCTTAGGGTCGATGATTTCGTAAGTCTGGACATTCTTCAGCACGCCATCCTGATGGATACCAGAAGAATGAGCGAAGGCATTGCGGCCCACAATCGCCTTGTTAGGCTGAACAGGCATGTTCATCAGGCTGCTCACCATACGAGACATCGGAACAATCTTGGTGGTATTGATGTTGGTATCAATATTGATGTTCTTGTGGCACTTCAGAATCATGGCGATTTCCTCGAGCGAAGTATTACCAGCACGCTCGCCGATACCATTCATGGTCACCTCCACCTGGCGAGCGCCATTCAATACACCCTGCAGGGTATTGGCAGTAGCCATACCGAGATCGTTGTGACAGTGGGTAGAGATGCATGCATTCTCGATGCCGTCAACGTGATCCATCAGATACTTAATCTTGGCACCATACTCATCCGGCAAGCAATAGCCGGTGGTGTCAGGAATGTTAACTACGGTAGCACCTGCCTTGATGACAGCCTCTACCACGCGAGCCAGATACTCATTGTCGGTACGACCAGCGTCCTCAGCGTAGAACTCTACATCCTCTACATACTTCTTGGCATACTTGACAGCAGCCACGGCACGCTCGATGATCTCCTCGCGGTTGGAATTGAACTTATATTTGATATGGCTATCACTGGTACCGATACCCGTATGAATTCTCTTATGCTTAGCATACTGCAACGCCTCGGCAGCACAATCGATATCCTTTTCCACCGCACGGGTCAGCGCACAGATGGTAGGCCATGTTACAGCCTTGGAAATCTCTACTACGGAATTGAAGTCACCCGGGCTTGAAATTGGGAATCCAGCCTCAATGACATCAACGCCCAACTGCTCCAGAGCCTTAGCTACCTGAATCTTCTCTACGGTATTCAACTGGCATCCTGGAACCTGTTCGCCATCACGAAGGGTTGTGTCGAAAATAAATAATCTGTCACTCATATCTCTTAAATATTTTTATTTCTCTTATTAATTAAAGCTTTTGCCCTTATAGGGGCAACATTGCGCCCTTACTTTTGGCAAGGGCGTAAAGAGCTGGGAATTAAAAAAGCCTTTCTCACTCCCATATACGGAAGTGTAGAAAGGCTTAATATATCCAAACCGCTGAACTATACGCACACCTTATCACTTCCGCCTACATGCTGCAGTCGAAGTCGAATAATAATAATGCTTGTAATATTCAACGCTAATGCTCTCATATTTTTCTATTTTTATACGTTATATATTTATCGCTGGCAAAGGTAATCATTTTCTCTGATATACGCAAACAATTTATAACTTTTTTAATAGAAAATCTATCAAATTGCCATTTTTCACCTATTTTTCACCCAAAATCTAGAGAAATGTGCCGTTTTTATGCCAGATTATTCAGAAAAAGAACGTTCTGGTACGAAATTATTCTCTTTTCAACTAGAAAGGTAACGGACCGTCAGGTCCTGTCATAGGCGGAGGTGGAATGGCACCGCTGGCAATCATTCCATCAGAAGCCCCACTGTTCATCTTGGAACCCATGATTTCACCACCCTCCTGTACTGGAGTATAGGAATCGGTAGGATCCTGGAAGCGGGTGAACTCGCCACGGAAGTTCAGGAGTACATCTCCGGTAGCACCCTTACGGTGCTTGGCGATGATGATCTGCGCCATACCATGAAGATCGTTTCCCTTTTCATCCTGATAGATGTGATAGTATTCCGGACGATGAACGAAGAGTACCATATCGGCATCCTGCTCAATGGCTCCGGATTCACGGAGGTCGCTCAACTGAGGTCGCTTTCCTTCGAGACCCTCACGGTTTTCTACGTTACGCGAGAGCTGAGAGAGGGCGAGTACCGGGATATTCAACTCCTTGGCAAGTCCCTTGAGGGAACGAGAGATGGTGGAAACCTCTTCCTGACGGCTACCGAACTTCATTCCGTTGGCATTCATCAGCTGGAGGTAGTCGATCATCAACAGCTTCACTCCCTTCTCTCTCACCAGTCGGCGCGCCTTGGTTCTCAACTCGAAGACGGAGAGGCCCGGAGTATCATCTATATAAATAGGTGCACCCGTGAGAGAACGGATCTTCTTGTCCAGTCGCTCCCACTCGCTTGGATCCAACTGACCGTTCAGGATCTTCTTACCCGAAATCTCGCAGACATTCGAGATAAGACGGTTGACCAGCTGAACGTTGTTCATTTCAAGCGAGAAAAATCCGATAGGCACCCCGTGATCCACCGCAACATTCTTGGCGATACTCAGCGCGAAGGAAGTCTTACCCATGGCAGGACGTCCGGCGATGATCACCAGGTCGGAAGGCTGCCATCCGGAAGTCATATCATCCATCTGCTGGTAACCGGTAGGAATACCCGTGAGTCCGCCCTTGTTCTGGGCGGCACGCTGCAGGATATCCACGGCATCCTTGATCACCGGATCAATCTGGGTGTAATCCTGCTTCATATTACCCTGAGAGAGCTGGAAAAGTTCACCCTCGGCATGCTGCATGAGTTCGTCCACATCCACACCCTCATCATACGCCTGGGTCTCGATGTCGCCGGCATAATGGATGAGCTGTCGCTGCAGATATTTCTGCGCCAGGATTCGGGCATGGTACTCGATGTGGGCAGCCGAAGCCACCTGCGAGGAAATCTCCATCAGGTAACCGGCTCCACCAATCTTCTCGATGGCGCCCATCTTGGTAAGTTCATCCGTAACGGTCATGATATCTACGGGGCGCTCCTCCATATTCATGGTCTGAATCGCCTCGTAGATTTTCTGATGTCTCGGATCATAAAAGGTTTCGGGTTTCAGCATCTCGGATACTACCGAAAAAGCATCGGTATCAATCATCAATGCACCCAGAACCACCTTCTCCAACTCCACCGCCTGCGGTTGCAGGTGGGCGTAGTTGGTATCTATCTGTGTCTTGTTATTGTTATTTCTATTCTGATTTATCGGCATACTTCTTTATTTCTTCTTGCGATTGCTGGTGCTCAGCCACTATCTGATTATAGATAATCATCAAATCAGTGTAAGAACATCCATAGTTCTTCAACCATTTATAGTCTTCCTTAAGGGCTTCAAAGAATACATTCTCATCCTTTTCCACATAATAGGCATAAGCCCTGAAGAAAGGTCCCATAGCCTTTTTCGGCTGATGTTCTATCAATGCCAGGAGACCAAGCGAATAGTTGTTGTACGCTTCGGCAGCCTTATCATTCTTCATCATCTTGAAGAAGAGATCCATCGCCTGCATCATCATATTCTTCGTATCTTTACCCTCTTTTTTCATTTTCTCGAAACTACCGAAAAGCTCGTTCGCTTCGGCGAAATATTCATCCAGGCGCTGATGAGCCTTCTGGAAGTTCTCTTCCGCATGTTCGCCACCTATCTTGATAAGCAGCTGTGTGAGCAAGGCTCCCGCCATCTGATTCTCCGGGTGGGTATAATCCAGCTCGTAAGCCAGCGGCATCGCCTCTTCAAATCTGTTATTCATGACGATGAACTTCAGTTTATCCAGTTTCAACTCGAAGAGTTCCTCTTCTGAGAATGAATCCTTGAACTCCATCAGCTTGTCGAAATTCTCCAGATACTCATCCACCTGGATGAGATTACGATAGCAGATGCCCAGCTGGAGATATACCTGCTTCATGTCAGGCTTTATCTTCAGCATCTTCTTGAAGTGATCGACAGCCATGCGGAGACTATGATCGTCTCCCTTCTGCATACATACCCATCCCTTCATGAAATGCATCTCCAGCGTGTCGCATGGTACACCTTCCAGCATCACTTCAACCAGGTCGGGGAACTCGCGGCGGAAGGAATAGCGGGCTATAGCCATGCGGTACTTATCGAAGAATTCATCCTGGAAAAGAGGACCCGCCAAGACAGCATAGACAGGTTTGTCATCATCCAGCTCGTCGAGGATAGTGAAGAGTTCATCCTTCTCTTTATAAAACTTGGAAAAGCGCAGGAGGTTGCGGATGTAGTTGATACGGATACGCTTTGCACGATGCTCTCCAGGCTCTTTAAAAAATTCATTAACAATCTCTTCCTCATCTGCAGGCTCGCTGCCATCTCCCTCATCCTCAGGGTCATCGTAACAGTCAACAATATTCTCCGGTATCTCATTAGGATGAGAGATGATCAGGTTTGCCAGGGAATAGGCATCGGCAGGACAAGATCTTGCAGTAGAACAGAAAGCCTTGCAGAACTTTCTCTTCTCATCTACGAATCCGAGAGCCTCGGTTACATGAGGATTCTTCAGATAGAAAGGCATGAACCAATTGTACAGATGAGTAAAGAAATCAGTCTGGTCTCGTAACATCTTAAACTGCGGCAAGAGGATGTCAATACCCTTATCCATCATTTCATCCATAGAGAGCGGGCTATCCACATCCACGTTGAGATTATCGACCCCATCCTCGTCGGTATTGATATCGACAGAACGGATAGGACTCTCCTCTTCCGAAGTTTCCTCGTCTTCATCGATTCCGAAGAGATTTCTCATATCTTCATCAGCGTCCAGCAAATTGGCTACCTTATCCTTCAGGTCGCCGAGGAAACGTTTTGACAGCGATGCCATGATGTCATTGGTATAGTCGATAGACTTCTGCTCGCTGAATACAGTCACGGCAAGCATCTTCTGGGCTTTTATGATTTCGGCAAGCAAGTCTGAATCATTCTTGCAATCCTCGGTCAACTGCTCGGCAAAGCTACGGAAGTCAGGCTGCTGTTCGTAGCAGCCGCAATTCGTAGAAACCAGCAGCCATCCCAGGAGGGCACGCACCTTCACCTCATCGTCATCTGCCAGGCGGTAGATATCGTAGAGCAAAGTGAATTTACCCATATCAAAGACAGTGGCGGCAGAGAGCGTGATGGCACTCACCAGCAGCTGAGAGGTCAAGGAATCAACTGTAGGCGAAAGGATGGTATCTTTGACAGCAGCACGTTCCTCATCGTTCCAATATCCAGAAGAGACAAATCTGCCGAAAATCTTTTCGCGATACTCTTCCCACTCCTGATACAGACGGGCTGAAGCCTGGTCCTGCTCCTCCTTCGAGAGGTCGTGGTTCAGGAAAAGCATCGCCTCTCGGGAAACGAATTTCTCGAGGGTTGACTTCACCACTTTGATATCTATCGCCTCGCCCTGCTTTTTCAAATCCTTGAAAATACCCTGTTCTGAACGGATATCCATCTCGATATCTACCAGAAGCTGGTCAAGCTCAGAAACAGCGCCAAAGACGAACTTCGTTCTAGCCTCGGGTGTCATTTCCGGGATATCAAGCTCCTCTGATGGTTTGACATACTGCTTGAGAATGCCAAGCATATCATCTGGCAACTTCTTGCGCTGCAAGAGACTCATGTTGGCGAGAACGGTTGTCAGCAAACCATGCATCAGACGGCGCATATACTGCTTATGGTTCGGACAGTTTTCAAAAATTGCTACAAGCATTGGCTTGCATTCGGCGAAACGCTGCTGATGAATCAAATCACGCATTTCATCTACCTTCTCCAACAAAAAATCCTGATCCAAAACTTCTTCTTCTTGGCTACTAGACTCTTCTGACAAATTTACTTCTTCTGACATAATTGTAGTTGTTTAATTGTTAATATCTGCCACCTTGAGATCTCGCTGGCGAGGCTCCATAGCGTGACTGTACTTTAATTTTGGCAGATTGCTAACGGTTTGGGCATCAATACCATAATACTTGGTCAGTAAAGCGGCATAGTGTTGTACGCCATTCTTATTGATGCTATCTACAGCGATGTCGTAAGCTTTCACGAATCTGTCGATTTGATTTTTTCTTCGAGGTTCCGTCTTCAGTTTGCTGCGGAAGGCAATCACTCCCAACTGGAGGTTCTTGTCTCTACTATCCGCCAGTGCCACATGCTTAGCCATTCTTGCCTGTGTGGCGTAAGGCTCCGGCATCCAGGCGGCATCCATCTCATTGTTGAGGAGCATGCGCAGACGGATGTTCAGGTCGTTGATCTGCACGCGATATACGTCATACTTGGTCTTCACGCTGTCGATGACAAGCGTAGAGAGATAATCGGTGGCAGAATGACGGGTCATGGCTATCATCTTGTCTGACAGCTGCTTCAGCTCCGAGATACGCGCCTTGCGGTTGGTGATAAGCTGCCAGTACAGATTGGTAGAGACAGGATAGAAGAGCTGTGTACCCTGCTTCTGCAGGCGGGCAGCTCTCACCAGGTCGGTCACCGTACCCTCTACCCTCTTTCGGGCGATGGCTGTATCGCAGTCCATCTGCGCATTGTAGCGATAGAGATGTACCGTTACTCCCTGCTTCAGGAAGATGCTGTCCTCGTAAGCAAGATATACCGGAAGGCAATCGAGCGTAGGCATCACACCTACCTTGAGCGAAGCCCGGTCGATGCTGTCGAGTCGGGCCTTCTCCTGTTTGCTCAGTCGCAGTCGCTTCTGCTGTGAATCGCCGCAACTGGCCATTCCCAGCAGAAGTGCTGAAACCAGACATATCATGATTGAAAATTTCTTCATTGTATTTTTACTCTACATTCTTCATCGTATATACTTTGATATAGAGATTTTACTCTTTTTACGCTGTCAGAGCTTACTCCACATAAAGCACGAGTCCCTTCAGGTATTCGCCTTCAGGATGATAGATGTTGATAGGATGATCGGCTGGCTGATGCAACTGGTGCAGGATGCGAACCTTTCTTCCTGCCTGGGCTGCTGCAGTAAACACAGCGTTGCGGAAATTATCCTTGGTAACCACCTGAGAGCAGCTGAAGGTGAAGAGGATTCCACCCTTCTTGATTCTCTGCAAGCCCTTTACATTCAGGCGGGTATATCCCTTCAGCGCATTGCGCAGCGCTGCACGGTGCTTGGCAAAGGCAGGAGGATCGAGGATGATGAGATCATACTGCTGGTCGTGCTCATCCAGATACTTGAACGCATCCTCGCAGAATGCCTCGTGGCGTGGGTCGCCAGGGAAGTTGAGAGCGATGTTCTCATTGGTCAGCTCGATCGCCTTGGCGCTGCTGTCTACGGAGTGAACCGCCTTGGCATTGCCGCGCATGGCATAGACTGAGAACCCGCCGGTATAGCAGAACATGTTGAGCACGCTCTTGCCCTTGGCGTAATGCTCGAGCAGGGAGCGGTTCTCACGCTGATCTACGAAGAAACCGGTCTTCTGACCGCGCAGCCAGTCGATATGGAACTTCAATCCGTTCTCCACAGCCACGTCATCGGCATCGCCACCCAGGATAAAGCCATTCTCCTGGCGCAGGTCTGCCTTGTATGGCAGGGTGGTCTCGCTCTTGTAGTAGATGTTCTGCAGCTCGTCGCCCATCACCTGCTTCAGCGCCTTGGCAATCTCCATACGGCATACGTGCATACCCACACTGTGAGCCTGCATCACGGCAGTAGGACCATAGCAGTCGATAACGAGACCCGGCAGGTTGTCTCCCTCGCCATGCACCAGTCGATAGGTATTGTTGTCTGGATTGCCGGCGATACCTACCGCCAGACGCATCTTGTAAGCCGACTCCAGTCGGGCGCACCAGAACTCGTTGTCGATATCCACATCGCTGAAGGAGAGCACTCTCACGGCGATGGAACCGATCTGATAGTGACCGATGGCGATGAAGTCGCCGGCAGAAGTGAACACCCTTACGGTTTCACCTTCCTCTATATCATTGTCCATGCGCTGGATAGCGCCGGAGAATATCCATGGATGGAATCTCTTGAGAGATTCTTCTTTTCCTTTCTTTAAATATACGTTCTTATACATTATTATATTATATAATCTTTTAAGTTCTATCAATTCTCTCTTTTACGAAAAATCGAATACATCAACCTAGAATTCTACCAGTTCGTAATCGTCAGCCTTGCTGAGACGGTTGAACTCCTCGTAGATATGAATGCAGCACCATGCGTCCGTGGCGGCATATCTGCACTGAGCCTCTCTGAGCTCCTGGGATTCCCAGTTGCTGAGTCGCTGTGCCTTGCTGATTTTCTGATGGAAGAGGTTGGCGTAGATTTTCTGCAAGCTCATATCCTTGATGCCGAATTTCTTAGCCACATCCTGCAACTCGATGAAATATCCCGACTTGAAATCGCATCTGCGATGCAACTGCAAGAGGTCATCATGCCAAGACAATCCCACTTTTGGCACCTTTTTATCCTCCAGGAATCGGATGATGGCTGGTGTCATACCCGTGAGATGCAGGCGGAAGAGATAGCAGGTATCGCGGGTACTCACCTGCAGCAGTGATACCTGGAAGTGCATACCCTTGGAGAAACTTGGTCGTGTCTCCGTATCCACACCCAGAATATCCTGTCCCAGGAGATATTCTACAGCGGCATCTGTATCTTCAGCCTTATCTATCACTATCATATTGCCAGGAAAGAGAATTCGAGGCAGGCTATTGATAGTTTTCTTTTCGAAACTAGTGAAAATTATCTTCATTACTGCTATTTATTCATTACAAGTTGCAAAATTAGCAAAAAATCCCGAAAAAAAGGAGCGTTTCTCAATCTTTTTTGCTAATTTTGCAGTTAAATATTAAAAAGAAATAGAAAAATGGCAAAGAAAAGAACATCAGGCAAAACTAAATCATTTAGCGAAGCCATTGGTTTACAATATATTTTCAACAATACGATTACCGATTTCTTCCTCGGACTCGCCTTGCTCGTAGTTGCTGTCGTCATGATACTGGCGATGATTTCATTCCTCAGTACGGGCGCTGCCGACCAGAGCTTGCTGGAGAATCTGCAGCCCGGAGAATGGACCAACACCCAGCAGCAGTTCCAGAACTACTGCGGATCCATGGGAGCCATCCTCTCCTATTGGCTGATGGCGGTGAACTTCGGTTTCCCTGCCTTCCTGATTCCCTGCTTCGTGGTGATGGTGGGTTTCCAGCTGATGAATGTCTATCGTGTGAATCTCTGGAAGTGGTTCTTCTGCATGATGGTGGTGATGATCTGGTCATCCGTCACCTTCGCCAAGTTCCTCACCCCTATCTTCGGTAGTCTCATCTTCAATCCGGGCGGAAAGCACGGAATGTTTGTGGTCCAGACCTTGGAGAATGTCATCGGTCCTCCGGGACTCACCGCCATCCTTCTCTTCGTGGCGATCGCATTCCTCACCTATATCACCACCGAGACCATCACCATCGTGAGAAAGGCACTCAACCCTATCGGCTATATATCTAATAAGGTGAAATTCGAGATTACCAACCATAAGGAGAAGCAGGAGGAGGATGATGCCATCGATGAAGCTTACCGGAATGCTGCCCAGGGTACGGTGCAGGATGAGGAGGATGAGACGGACGAGAACTCCGAGACTTCTCAGGCTCAGGAGACATCCAAAAACCAGATGGCAGACCAGAACGAGGAAAGTTCTCTGCAGCAGATGGCTGAGGAGCAGAAAGATGAGGATGAGAAGGCAGCCTCGCCAATCGACCTCGATGCTGCCGCAGCCGATGACAGCCAGCAGGCTGATGCCGACAAGAACGTAGCTGCTCCGAGCCAGATTCAGCAGCAGCGTGAGCTCAGAGCACAGCGCGCAGAAAGAGAGCGCCAGGAGATGGCTGCAGCCGCTGCCGCTTCGGCTCATATCGGAATGGATATCTCTGTGGCTACCGGAGAGGAGAAGGCTACCAGCAACACTGTAAGCAATGCCGAGGTGCTCAATACGCCTATCAATCCGAAGGAGCCGTTCACAAGATACAAGTACCCTACCCTCAACCTGCTGAAGAAATACGACGACCAGGAGGTGTCTATCGACGAAGAGGAGCAGAAGGCCAACAAGAACCGAATCATCGAGGTGCTGGGCAACTTCGGCGTACAGATCAAGACCATCCGTGCCACCGTGGGTCCTACCATCACTCTCTACGAGATTCAGCCTGCTGAGGGTGTGCGCATCTCCAAGATCAAGAACCTGGAGGATGATATCGCCCTGAGCCTCGCTGCCCTGGGTATCCGTATCATCGCTCCTATCCCTGGCAAGGGAACCATCGGTATCGAGGTGCCTAATGCCAAGGCAAACATCGTGAGCATGGAGAGCATCCTGAACTCCAAGAAGTTCCAGGAAACCAAGATGGAGCTGCCTATCGCGCTGGGTAAGACCATCACCAACGAGGTGTTCATGGTGGATCTGGCGAAGATTCCTCACCTGCTCGTTGCCGGTGCTACCGGTCAGGGTAAGTCTGTTGGTCTCAACGCCATCATCACTTCCCTGCTCTACAAGAAGCATCCTAACGAGCTGAAGCTGGTGCTCATCGACCCTAAGAAGGTGGAGTTCAGCGTATATTCACGCATCACCAACAAGTTTATGGCTGCCGTTCCGGATGAGGAGGAGCCTATCATCACCGATGTAACCAAGGTGGTGAGAACGCTGAACAGCCTCTGCGTGCTGATGGACAGCCGCTACGACCTGCTGAAGAAGGCGGGAGCCAGAAACATCAAGGAGTATAATCAGAAATACGTGAACCACAGACTGAAACTGACTGATGGTCACGAATTTATGCCATACATCGTGGTAATTATCGATGAGTTTGGAGATTTGATCATGACAGCCGGCAAGGAGGTGGAGCTTCCTATCGCCCGCATCGCCCAGCTGGCACGTGCCGTGGGTATCCACATGATCATCGCTACCCAGCGTCCTACCACCAGCATCATCACCGGTAACATCAAGGCGAACTTCCCTGGACGTATCGCCTTCAAGGTAACTTCGGCCATCGACTCCAAGACCATCCTTGACAGAACGGGAGCCAACCAGCTCATCGGTCGTGGTGATATGCTCTATCTCAACGGCAACGAACCGGTGCGTGTACAGTGCGCCTTCGTAGATACACCAGAGATTGAGCGCATCAACGAATACATCTGCAACCAGCCTGGTCCTATCGAACCGATGGAACTCCCAGAGCCAGCCAGCGAAGATGGCGGCGTAGGAGGCAACGGCAGCGTAGATACCCGCAACCTGGATCCATATTTCGAGGAGGCAGCCCATGCCATCGTTCTCTCGCAGCAGGGCAGCACCAGTATGATTCAGCGCCGTTTCAGCATCGGCTACAACCGTGCCGGCAGACTGATGGATCAGCTTGAGGCAGCAGGCATCGTGGGAGCCGCTCAGGGCAGTAAGCCAAGAGAGGTACTCCTGCAGGATGAGAACCAGCTCAATACATTGCTGATGCAATTAAGAAATTCATAAGAGAGCCCAGAACCAACGGTCGTCACCGGCCGAAGGGAAAGATAAAGGGCAAAAGACAACATTCGCTCCAAACGCCCTGAAAGGGCAAAAGCTCCTAGCCCAGGGCAACACCCTGGGTTAATGAACGAAGAACCAATACGCCCTGAAAGGGCAAAAGCTTTTAGGTTTAGTTATAATACAATAAACAGTAAGGATATGAAAAAGATTTTAGCTATCGCTTTCGCAGCGATGATGAGCCTGGGCACTATGGCGCAGACCGCCCAGCAGGTGCTCGACAAGACCGCTGCCGTCATCGGCAACAAGAAGGGTGCTACCGCCAACTTCAAGCTGTCTAGTCCTAAGTACGGCTCGGCAAGCGGTACCATCACCATCAAGGGCAACAAGTTTAATGCACGCACACCGGAAGCCATCGTATGGTATAACGGCAAGACCCAGTGGACCTATATGAAGAAGACCAACGAGGTGAACGTGAGCAACCCTACCCAGGCCAAGCAGATGTCGATGAATCCTTATACCTTCATCCACATCTACAAGACAGGATATAAGAGCACCCTCAAGACTGTGGGCAGCAACTATCAGGTGCATCTCGTAGCCAACAACCAGAAGCGTACCGTGGCAGAGATGTATATCACCATCAACAAGAACACCCACGTGCCATCGCAGGTAAAGATGCGCCAGGGCTCTACCTGGAGTACCATCGATATCTCCGGTTTCAAGGCAAAGGGTATTTCCAACAATTCCTTCGTCTTCAACAGCAAGGAATTCCCAGGAGCAGAAGTCATCGACCTGAGATAATGTCAAAGCTTTTGCCCTTACAGGGCGAAAGGCTTGCATCCAAACAACCCAGGGCGTTGCCCTGGGCTAGGAGCTTCTGCCCTTTCAGGGCGTGAGGAGCCAACTAACAAGCTCCCAGCATAAGGAGAATATTGCAAGCAATACGCCCTGAAAGGGCAAAAGCTCCCAGCATAAGGAGAATATTGCAAGCAATACGCCCTGAAAAGGGAAAACTCCTAGCACTGGGAGAATGTTGCAAGCAATACGCCCTGAAAGGGCAGAAGCTCCTAGCCCAGGGTATCACCCTGGGTTAAAAATCCAATAAGAAACTACGCCCTGTAAGGGCAAAAGCTTTAAAAATATATTTAAAACCAAACTAAAATGAAAGATCTCAAACCTATCATCTCACAGTTCGACATCACCGGAACTGTAAATGAGGTAAAACCTCTCGGTAATGGACTCATCAATGACACCTACAAGGTGACAACAGTAGAAGACGATGCACCAGACTATGTTCTCCAGCGCATCAACGACTCTATCTTCACCGATGTAGATCTCTTGCAGCACAACATCGAGGAAGTAACTACACACATCCGCCAGCAGCTCGAAAAGCAGGGCGCTGACGACATCGACCGCAAGGTACTCACCTTCGTCAAGGCGAGCAATGGCAAGACCTATGTAAAAGACGAAGACCAGCAGTACTGGCGCATTTCCGTCTTCATTCCTCGTGCCATCACCCAGGAGGCTGTCAACCCGGAAAGCTCCTATTACGCAGGAAAGACCTTCGGAGAGTTCGAGGCTCAGCTCACCGACATCACCGACCGCCTAGGCGAAACCATCCCTGATTTCCACAACATGGAACTGCGCCGCGACCAGCTCCGTCAGGCAGTGAAAGAAGACCGTGCCGGACGCGCAGAAGGCGTAAAGGATTTCATCGCAGAAATCGAGAGTTATATGGATGAGATGTGTCTCTGCCAGCGCCTCTTCCGCGAGGGCAAGCTGCAGAAGCATGTCTGCCACTGCGATACCAAGGTCAACAACATGATGTTTGATGAAGCGGGTCGCGTATTGTGCGTCATCGACCTCGATACCGTGATGCCATCACTCTTCGTGAGCGATTACGGCGATTTCCTCCGCACGGCAGCCAATACCATCGCCGAGGATTCTCCAGAGTTCGAGAAGATAGATTTCCGCATGGACATCTTCGAATCATTCACCCGCGGCTATGTGGAGTCAGCATCAGCCTTCCTTTCTCCATTGGAGATTTCCCTGCTTCCTCATGCAGCCGAGCTCTTCCCATACATGCAGGCAGTACGCTTCCTCTGGGATTACCTCAACGGCGACCACTACTGGAAGTGCAAGTATCCTGAGCACAACCTCGTAAGAGCCCAGAACCAGTGGCATCTTTTCCTCAAGGCGAAGGAACACGAGGCAGAGATGAAGGCATTCATCGAAAAACTGTAAGAATAGAAATTAGAGATTCAAGTTTCGCAAGTATGCTCCACACGCCCTGAAGAACTAGCGAATGTGGTTCAAGGACGCCCTGAAAGGGCAGAAGCTCCTAGCCCAGGGCATCGCCCTGGGTATACAAGCAATCAGCAAGGCGCCCTGTAAGGGCAAAAGCTTTGTATATTGCCTGGTATTTGAAGGCTTTTGCCCTTACAGGGCGGCAGACTTGCATCATCATTACCCAGGGCGATGCCCTGGGCTAGAAGCTTCTGCCCTTTCAGGGCGTGTGGCGGTAACTATCGAAAAACTCTCAAAATAATCTATAAATAAAATGAGTAATATTTATAAGAAATTATCTGTTGGCAACCTGATGGCAATGGCAGTAACCTTGCCTATGGTTGCCAACACAACCAACACAGCATCATCTCCCCTGCTTCCGTCCGCTCCCGATGCCCAGAAGGCAGCCCAGACCGTGAAGACGGGAGATGTCCAGATTCTCAGAATCAATCCTACGCTGGTGGAGATTGTCTTCGCCAACCAGCAACGTGTCGCCGTAGATTTCTACGGCGAAAGTGTTTTCCGTATCTTCGAAGACCGTAACGATGGCGTGATGAGAGCGCCCGAGGCAAAGCCTGAGGCGAGCATCCTGGTGGATAATCCACGCACTGCCCTGAATCATAAACAGGTGAAGGTGGAGGAGAACGATAACTCCATCACCCTTTCTACCACCAAGGCACAGGTCATCTTCGACAAGGCTACCCAGCTCTTCAGAATCATCAACCTGGAAGACGGAAAGACCGTGGCAGAGCAAAGCGCTCCGGCACAGTTTACCCCCGAAAAGGTAACCCTCAGCCTGCGCGAACAGCCGGATGAATATTTCTTCGGTGGCGGCGTACAGAACGGAAGATTCTCTCACAAGGGTGAGAAAATCGAAATCGTCAACACCAACAACTGGGTAGATGGCGGAGTGGCGTCCCCTGCCCCATTCTATTGGTCAACCGCTGGCTACGGCTTCATGTGGTACACCTTCAAGCCAGGTTTCTACGACTTCGGTTCTACCCAAAACGGAAAGGTAGAACTCTCTCACGAATCCAGGAACTTAGACGTTTTCTTCATGGTGGGCAAGAAGCCTACCGATCTGCTCGATGGCTATTACCAGCTCACCGGCAACCCTGTACTCCTCCCTAAGTTCGGCTTCTACGAGGGCCATCTCAATGCCTACAACCGCGACTACTGGAAGGAGGCCGACAAGGGTCGAACCATGGTATTCGAGGATGGAAAGGCGTATAAGGAGAGTGCAAGCGACAAGACCGGAATCAAGGAATCGCTCAATGGCGAAAAGAACAACTACCAGTTCTCGGCACGCGCGGCAATCGACCGATATGTGAAGCACGATATGCCGCTGGGATGGTTCCTGCCAAACGATGGATACGGAGCCGGATATGGTCAGGAGACTACCCTGGACGGCAACATCCAGAACCTGAAGGAATTCGGTGATTACGCCCGCAAGCACGGTGTGGAAATCGGACTCTGGACCCAGTCAGACCTGCATCCGAAAGACAGCATTGAGGCGCTCCTGCAGCGCGACATCGTGAAGGAGGTGGGAACCGCTGGCGTAAGAGTGCTCAAGACCGACGTGGCCTGGGTAGGCGATGGCTATTCCTTCGGATTGAACGGTGTGGCTGACGTGGCTCAGATCATGCCTTACTATGGCGAGAATGCCCGCCCGTTCATCATCTCGCTCGATGGATGGGCTGGTACACAGCGATACGCATCCGTCTGGTCGGGCGACCAGACGGGCGGCGACTGGGAGTACATCCGCTTCCACATCCCTACCTTCATCGGAGCCGGACTTTCGGGTATCTCCAACATCACATGCGACAACGACGGTATCTTCGGCGGAAAGAATCCGATCGTCAACATGCGAGAATTCGAATGGAAGGCCTTCACCGCAATGGGTCTGAACATGGATGGCTGGGGCAGCAATGCCAAGTATCCTCATATCCTGGGCGAACCGGTTACTTCCGTCAACCGCTGGTATCTGAAGCTCAAGTCAGAGCTGATGCCATACATCTACACAGCAGCCCACGAGGCAGTAACCGGCAAGCCGCTGGTTAGAGCGATGTTCCTCGACGAAGCCAACCCTTATACCCTGGGCAAGGCAACACAGTATCAGTTCATGTGCGGTCCATCGTTCCTCGTGGCTCCTATCTACAAGGAAACCAAGATGGATAAGGAGGGCAACGACATCCGCAACGGCATCTACCTGCCTCAGGGCGAATGGGTGGATTACTTCAGCGGACATATATATAAAGGTGGAAGAATCATCAACGAGTTTGAGGCTCCCTACTGGAAACTGCCTGTCTTCGTGAAGCGAGGCGCCATCATCCCGATGGTAAATCCTAACAACAACGTATCGCAGATAGACAACACCCAGCGCATCTTCGAACTCTATCCATACGGCGAAACCCATTACGCCCTCTATGATGACGACGGCAAGACCGAGCTTTACCGCCTGGGCGAACACGCCACCACCCACATCACCTCCTCCCTGCAGAAGAACCGTCTCGAGGTACACATCTACAAGACCACGGGCCACTTCCAGGGTCAGGAGAAGAACCAGGCTACAGAACTGCGCATCAATCTGAGCCAGATGCCTAAGAAGCTGGCGGCGAAGATTGGCGGAAAGAGCGTGAAGCTGACCCAGGTGAATTCGCTCGATGAACTCCGCAAAACCGGAAATGCATGGTTCTTCGACGAGGCTCCTCAGCTCAACCGCTTCGCCACACCGGGCAGCGACTTCGAGAAGATGGATATCCGCAAGAACCCGATGGTTTATGTGCGACTGGCGAAGACCGACATCACTGCCAACGACGTAGAGCTCCGCATGGATGGCTATCAGATGGATGACGCCGATGTGCTGCTCCACACCACCGGTGCCCTCGCTGCCCCTCAGGTAACGATGAAGGACAGCCAGAGCCCTAACAAGGCATTCGAGCTGGTGGCTACCTGGAACAAGCAGTCCAACGCCGACTACTATGAGGTAAAGGTGGATGGCGTGATTCATTCCACCATCCGCAGCAACGAATTCACCATCGAGAACCTGAAACCGGAAACCGATTACGAGGTGCAGGTGAGAGCCGTGAACAAGGACGGCGTTTCTGAATGGACCACCGTTCAGGCGCACACCATCAAGGACCCTCTCGATGAAGCTATCCGCAACATCACAGTCACCAACTCTACTAAGGACTGGGAAGGCCTGGAGGTTTCGAAGATGTTCGACTTCAACGAGAAGAACTTCTGGCATACCGACTACTACAAGAAGGAAGGTGTGCTGCCATTCGATGTAACCCTCAACCTCAACGGCATCGCCAAACTCGACAAGATTCACTATCTCCCGGCTTCTGAGCGCGAGACCAACGGACAGATCCAGAAGGGTAAGTTCGCCATCAGCAACGACGGCATCAACTGGACCGAGACCGGAAGCTTCGACTGGAAGAACGAGAATGCCGTGAAAGAATACCAGTTCCAGGGCAACCCAGAGGCTCAGTACATCAGGATGACCGTAGAGGAAGCCCGAGGCGGAATGGGTTCGGGTGCCGAGATGTACGTATTCAAGGTTCCGGGCAGCAAGATGGAGAAGGCTGGTGACATCAACCACGACGGACGCATCGACGAGAACGACTTCACCTCTTACCTCAACTACTGCGGATTGCGCAGGGGCGACAAGGACTTCGAGGGCTACGTAAGCAAGGGCGATATCAACGGCAACGGTCTCATCGACGCCTACGATATCTCCGTGGTGGCTACCCAGCTCAAGAGCGGAGTAAGCAGCAAGAAGGTGCCAGCCGTAGAGGGCAGCATCAGTCTTGCAGCAGATAAGAAGGTGTATAAGGCAGGCGAAACCATCACCCTCACCGTAAAGGGCAAAGGTCTCGTATCGCTCAATGCCCTGAGCTTCGCCCTGCCATACAGCGCCACCGAATACGAGTTCATCGGAGTGGATGTGAAGGATATGGGCAAGATGGAGAACCTCACCAAGGACCGTCTGCACTCAGATGGCAGCAAGGTGCTCTACCCTACCTTCGTCAACATCGGTGAGCAGCCAGCCGTAGAGGGCACCCGCGATCTCTTCACCATCAAGCTCAAGGCAAAGAAGGCATGCAAGCCAGCCTTCCAGCTCAAACAGCTGATGATGGTAGATAAATTCCTGGGCGTAAAGACCGGAAAATAGCCTCTTTTTTGTGAACAAACATTTAATTCTGTAAATTATCTAAAAATAAAGCCTATTATTTTGGATATTTTACAGAATTATTTGGTAGATAGAAATAAATTCATTACCTTTGCAAACGCAAAAATCAATCAAGAGATAGGAATATGAAAAAAACAGAAGCTTACAACAGATTGGTAGAGAAAGGCATCAGACCATCAGTACAGAGACTGGCAATCCTGGACTACCTGATCAAGCACCCTACCCACCCAAAAATCGAAGATGTTTACAAAGCTTTGGAGGACAAGGTACCGACCCTAAGCCGTACCACAGTGTATAACACGCTCCGCATGCTGAGTGAGGTAAATGCAGCCCAGATGATCACTATCGACGAACATCGCGTATGCTATGATGGCAACATCGAGCCACACGTTCACTTCTACTGCAAGAACTGCGGCAAGATCATCGACCTCTTCGATGAGCAAGCACCAAGGGTAACAGAGACCAAGGTGATAGATGGCAACATCGTGCAGGAGGAACAGCTCTACTACAAGGGCATCTGTTCAGCTTGCGCCAAGAAGATGGAGAAGAAGACGAATTAACAGGAACAGAAAGCCGAAATGATTCGTCAGACAAGAGAATTAATAGTAATAAGATAATACAATACAAGAACATTTTAATACATTAACATTATGAAGAAGAAATTTATTTGCACCGTTTGTGGTTACATCTATGAGGGTACAGAGGCACCAGAGAAGTGCCCTATTTGCAAGGCTCCAGCCAGCAAGTTCAAGGAGATGGAAGATACAGTGGATGATGATTTGACATTCGCTACTGTACACGTTCTCGGTCAGGCATATAAGGATGGCGTCAATGAGGAGGTCATCAAGGGTTTGAAGGATCACTTTGCAGGTGAGTGTGGCGAGGTAGGTATGTATCTTGCAATGGCTCGCCAGGCAGACCGCGAGGGTTATCCAGAGATTGCAGAGGCTTACAAGCGTTATGCTTTCGAGGAGGCTGACCATGCATCTCGCTTTGCAGAGTTGCTGGGTGAGGTTTTGGGTGATACCAAGAGCAATCTTGAGGCTCGCATCGCAGCTGAGAAGGGTGCTTGCGAGGACAAGTTCCGCATTGCCAAGCTTGCCAAGGAGCAGGGTTCTGATGCTATCCACGATACTGTTCATGAGATGGCTAAGGACGAGGCTCGCCACTGTGCAGGTTTCGCAGGTCTTTACAAGAGATACTTCAAGTAAGACTATTTTTAATTTTTTTCGATACTAAGTCTTGGAGCCCGGTTCCGAATCATAGAGATTCAGAATCGGGCTTCTTCGTTTTGATGGTAGATTTGTAATCCCCCAATAAAAGCATACTCGATAGAAGTTTTTCGGGAAAAGTTTTGGAGATTAGGAGATAAAGTATTATCTTTGCCATCAGATTCAAAAACGAATAATCAAACTGAGTTATGATAGTAAGACCAAAGCGCATTTATCGCAAGCGCATACCATACGGCATGCAGAATTTTGAGGATGTCATAAAAGAGGATTGCTACTATGTGGACAAGACTCCTTTCATCGAGCAGATAGAAGAATCCAACAAGTATTTCTTCTTCATTCGCCCTCGCCGTTTCGGCAAGACACTCACCCTCTCCATGCTTGAGAATTACTATGACATCAACAAGAAAGACAAGTTTGAGGAAATCTTTGGCAAGCTTTACATCGGGCAGAATCCTACACCAGAGCATAATACATATCTCATCATTCACCTCAATTTTGCCGAGGTGGCAGCTGGATTGGATGATTATAAGGATGGACTGGACAACCATTGTAGCCTTGTGTTCAATTTCTTCTGCGACATCTATGCACATCTTCTTCCTGCTGGTATCAAGGAAGGATTGGAAAAGTTAACAGATGCAGTGTCTCAACTGAGATTCTTGTGCCAGAAGTGCCAGGAGGTAGGCAAGAAGATTTATCTCTTCATCGATGAGTACGACAACTTCACCAACATGATTCTTGCCCATGAGGAGCATCTTATGAGGTATCGCAACCAGACCCACGGAGAAGGATACTTGCGACAGTTCTTCAATACCATCAAGGGTGCGGCTGGCAATACTCTGGGCAGAGTGTTCGTCACGGGAGTAAGCCCTGTGACCATGGATGACCTGACCAGCGGATTCAACATCGGAACCAACTACTCGCTCTCACCTGACTTCAATGAGATGACGGGATTTACCGAGGAAGAAGTGAGAAAGATGCTGGATTATTACGGCAGCGTCCTGCCGTTCAATCACACCACCGATGAGCTGATCAAGGTGATGAAGCCTTGGTACGACAACTATTGCTTTGCCGAGGAGAGATATGGTGAGACCACCATGTACAACTCGGTGATGGTGCTCAACTTCGTTGATAATTACATCCGAAGCGAATACCAAATCCCTAAGAAGATGGTGGAGACCAACATCCGTATCGACTA
>NZ_QUCG01000051.1:0-27964 GCF_003473645.1 Prevotella sp. AM23-5
TAGCAGAACGTGTCCATATAGATACCCATTGTGCGCTTGCGTGCCATAACCTCCACCTTGCCTTTTTCGTTCATCCAATAGCGTGCCACCTCCCAACAATAAATGTCTGCCTTTTGTCCCTTGCGGTAATAGGCTTTCATCTGAAATGCTCGCATAAGTTGTAGTCCCTTGCGCTCGGAGAGTACACTGAAATAGGTAGAAGACATTGCCTTCTGTCGCTTGGTGCGCTGCACTTCCAACTTTGCCTTACACTTCGGGCAGACACATTTGTCCGCATCCTCGTCCGTAGTCCAAGTGTGTCCGCAGTCCATGCAGGTGGTCTGTCCGTGCTTCAACTGAAAGGCATAGTGGTCAAGACACTCACGGAAAGCCCATTGCATTTGTGCTCCCTTGATAGGTCGTAACCCCTTGTTTGAGGTTACGACTTGCTTCTGATATTTCGTTCTTGGTTTCATAACGTGTCGAATAATGATGGTTGGTGTACTTCTGTTTCCGTTCTCTGTGAGGTGCGCTTGGCGGTATCTCTGTTACGCATCTTGTTCATCTGCTCTTGCTGATACTGGCGGATGGCTTCCTGTCTTGCCTGTGCCTTCTCCTCCTCTGTGAGTTCGATGTGGTGGTTGACAGACACTTGGCAGTTCAATGGTTTTCCTACCTCGATGTCCTTCTCCTCGTAGTAGTGGATGGCTTGCCCATATATCTCGTCATCGCAAAAGCCGTTGCAACCGCTCTTCTGTACCCAATTAAGGATATAGGTGACGCAATCGTCTATGTTCTTGTCGGGGTTGTCATACTTGGCTGCAAAGAGTTCGTCCTCCATTGCACGCTCCTCCAAATAGGCTTGTATGGTTCTCTTGAAATATTCCGTAGTGTTCATATCTGATGTTGTTAAAGGGGTTGTTACTCGTGATAGATGATGTCGCAGTCCTCAACTTCTGTAGGCAGTCCGAAGAACGGATAATGGCTGAAGTAAGGTTCTGTGCACATGTCCTCGTTGTATCTTGGACTTACTATCTCAATATTGTTCTTGCGTATGGCTTCGTCCACCATACGGATTTCCTCGTCAGTCAGTCCGCTTGCATCGCCATTGATGATGTAGCAGAGTGACCATGTAGGTATTGCTTCAATGCTTCTGTTCATATCGCTTGCTCATTAAATGGTTTGCTTGATTAGCTCAATCGTGTATTTAGGGTTCACCTCGTTGAAGATGAAGTCCACAAAATCACGTCTTGCGCCCTTGTTCAACTCTCGGTAGATGTCCTTGAATGATGTGATGTTACCATTGATGTATGTGTCCACCATATACTCAAAGATGTTATCCACCTCATAATATCTGCACTGCTGTGATGCTGTCTTTGAATGTCTTTTTGTTCCCATATTCTTGTATGCTTAAAGTGTCAATAACCAAATGAATGTTCCAATCAGTACCACCATAGAAAGAATGGAAATGATGATGCCGAAGATGAACTTCACAATTCCCAATATGACTTCACCGACCATGCAGAGAGCCATATATCCCAACCAAGCCACCAAAGTGATGAGGGTTGAGCCGACTGCGGAGAGTAATCTCCACCAAGTCTGTGTTATATTGATGTTTGTTGTCATATAGCCTTGAATTAAATTTATTTGCGGTTCCAGGAACTGAAGGGAAGTTCTCGTTTCTTCACCTTTTTGTCGCTCCCTTTTCCGACATTTTTTTTGCGTCTTCCTGTCGCATCGGTCGTTTCGTTTCAGGTGCCTTTCAAGGGCGGCGAGGCTGGAAATACAAGGTTTTTCGGAAAAATACTACCCAACGGTGTGGAGATTTTTTCGAAAACCGAAGGCTCGACCTTTTATTTCCAAAGCCCGCTGCCATACCTTTGCACCTGCACGATAACGATTGATGCCAAAAGGAAAGACCATGTGGAGGAAAGAAAATCAGAGCGGCAAATGAAAATAGAAACTTCACGGAAGTTTTTGGATTGTGCGATAAAAAATGGAACTGCGAGTTGTGGCTATAAAAGTTGTATTCAGTACTGATAGCTTAAAGTTGTTTAGACTGACACTTTGACATTATAAAATTTCCCAAATAAAATAGGCATGATGTTTGTATTTGATATTAATGAATTTTGAATGATACGACTCAGCCAACAGTCCCGGCTAAGCCGCATGGATTAAAAGGGACTTAAACGTAAGCGACAATGGCATTAACGTATAAAACATTAAGTTCAAATTTTGCTAAAGTAAAGGATAAAAGTGTTGCTCAATTAGGAACATTCATTGGTGGAAAAGTTGGAGAGAATATAAAATCTGAAGTGTTTAAAAACGGATGCGCTATCAGATTGTCATATGCTTTCAACTATTCAGGAGTACCAATATCACCATCCGATGGGGCCGTTTCTTCTGGTGCTGATAAAAAATGGTATCTCTATCGTGTGTCTGATATGAAGAAATTTATCATAAAACATATAGGAGGTACTCCTTTGAAAGGTTCTACTGCAAATAGCTTCAAAGGCAAACAAGGCGTTATCGTCTTTAATGATTGTAATTGGAGCGATTCCACCGGACATGTTGATTTGTTCAATGGTATACAATGTGAGTATAAAAAAGCTAACGATTATTTCAATAATTGCAATTCGGAGTTACTATATACTCTCAAGTAATTTTTTTGAGGGTGTCTCTTTCTATGAATAGACACCCTCCTTTAATATTATACCCTATGAAAAAGTTCCTTTTTATTTTTCTATCATGTTTACTTTTCCAACAGCTGACAGCTCAGACCATTGTAAAATTTGACCATGGTAATAACATTATATATAAAAACTTACAAGGAAAAACTATTGTAAAGAATAAAAAATATACAATAGCATTTACTGATACGATTTCATCTATCGGCTTTGTCGGCACGAGAAAAGGTGAAATAGTTTGTATTAATAATGCAGGTAAAGAACTATTTGAAGTATATAAGATTGACAATGGTCCAGATTATGTCAGTGATGGCTTGTTCAGAATTGTAGGAAAAAATAGCAAAATAGGTTTTGCTGATACATGTGGAGCTATTGTTATTCCACCCGTTTTTTCGTATGCTACACCTTTTCACAATGGAGAGGCTAAAGTTTCTTTTGGCGGCAAGAATGAAAAACAAGGAGAATACCAATCATGGAAAAGCAACCTTTGGTTTTTGATAAAGAAGTCCAAATAGTTTTTAAAAGCATTGGATATGTTTTTTAACAGAACTAACAAAAGTAGCAGAATATTTCCAAAGCCAGCTGTCATACCTTTGCACCTGCACGATAACGGTTGATGCCAAAAGGAAAGACCATGTGGAGGAAAGAAAATCAGAGCGGCAAATGAAAATAGAAACTTCACGGAAGTTTTTGGACTGCACGATTATCGCATACTCATTTCTTAGAAATGGATACAATTACTGTCTTGCAAATGTTTTTAGGAAAATGGAAATCGCATACAAGAATGGCACAGCCTTCAGAGAAATTCCAATGAAAGAAGAGTATGGCTTGTCCATGCTTCTTGCATCGGGTTTTCTCCAAGGCTGTGCAGCCAAGCATGAAAGTGGTCGTTGAGGTTTACATCAATGACTTCTTTCTTGCGGTGGAGTATGCAAACAAAATGGTACGGCAAATCAAGGAATGGTGTTTCTTTTGATCGGTTAGCCTGCAACCGACAAAAAGAAGCACTTTTCCTCATGCCGTACTACTGAGACATGAAAGGGTGGTGTGCCACTGTTTCATGTCGTTTGGATTGTGCGATAAAAATGGGACTGCGAGTTGTGGCTATAAAAGTCAGCCGTTGTCAGCACGGCAAACAAAGAAAAGTCCTTGGCAGTATAGTCTTGAAGTATTTCAAGGCATACCGCCAAGGATTTTTCTTGCCGTGCCATAGTCGGAGGAAGTTAGTCTGAGGTATGAGGACTGTCTTTCTTCGACGACGGCTGACTTTTATACAAAACACACGAAAGGATGAGAATATGCAAACAAAAATAGACCATTCAAAACAGGAACCCTTACCACATATGTTTGAATGGATTGAAATGGGAATAGCAAAGAATAGAGAAGAATATGGTTAATAAAAACAGATTTATCCAAGTAAAAAATCGAGGATAAAAAATCTTAAAACATTCTTTATCCCCGATTAAATATCGTACCTTTGCAACCGAAAGAGTTCTTTGGATGGTTATGCAAATCACAGCAGGATGCTACATTCTGTTTATTTCTAATTCGTAACCTCTTCTTTTTATGAGATAAAAACTTATCTCATTCTCAATCACTTATAAAAAATACGTACTTTCCAATCCAGAAATTATCGGTTTACCAGTTGGTAAAGGATTTCCATTCTCATCCACATTTGCATTTAGATAGATGTTTTGGATACTATTCCAATCAATACTCCAGTTTTGAATTTCAAAATTTCCATATCCGTCTACAATAGCAGCCAAGTCTCCGTCAGGCTTCGAGTATGTTCCTTCTGCCATTATTGTTGGATGACTAACAGACATATGATATATATCAACATTCGGATATTTTTTCATATCTACACACTGCAAAATTCTGTCGTATATATTATTAGGTACACGAGAATCCGTAAACAAGAAATAAAAACGCTTCTTGTCAAAAACACTTCCATTATATGCCTCTTTATATGGTTCTGCTACAACATATATATCATGGCCTTTTTTCAACCATTTGCCAAAAACATCTTTCAAATATGGATCATTAACATGACTTTTTGCAACAGTTGGTTCATAATACTCTCCATCTGTCAACAACACACCTTCAGAATTTCCTTCAACAATATTTTCAGCTGCCGTCAAAATATCTGCATAATTAGTTTCTTGAATACTACTAAGCAGGGTAAACACCTTCCCAGTTTCCTTCTTTATGGAATCACCTTTTATTGAATAAAAGTTCTTTGTTGCAGCCGTCAAAGAAGGTATCATATCTGAAAAAAATGGAGAAGTTTTCAAAGCTTGCGCCATACAAGTTGAATAATCTACATACAAAGATAGATTATCTGAAGTCAACCAATTTTCATTACTTTCAAAGTTTATTTCTTGAAATTCGGAAAGGTATTTAACATCATTAGGTGTTTCTATTTTCCCACAAGAACAAGAGCAAATCATTCCTATCCCCACAACAAGCGTTGCCATGGACAAAACATTCAGACCTTTTGTCAACCATTTATTCATCGTATTAATAACACTTTGCGACCTGCTTGCTCCCTATTTACAAGTCTGATTAGTTTATCGGTTAATACGAACATAAAAAAAGCGTGGGAACCGCCTGTCGTCTGTCCCACTGATAGAGGCCTTCGCATTGCCCGATACTGCTGAACAGACAACGTTAGAGCCCACGCCGATATGATATACGCCACCACATGGAGTATCTTACCTATTATTATAGGTATACAATACTCCATTGGCTGTGATATAATCACACCCGTAGACACCTACCGTTGCTAAGTCCATGACAGTATCTGAAAGTTGCGAAGTTTCTATCAGTCGTGAACAAAGCGCCAAGTATGCGCCTTATATATGTCGTGTCTCTTTCCCACCCTACTCTCCTCTATCATAAAGCTAAAGCAAATATGAAAAGGCTCGGCGTGGTTCGAGACTTTTGCTGCGATTTTCATGTTTTTACACATTTCTATCGCTAACTGCCTACAAAATTATAGAAAAAAAACGAAACAACAAAACTTTTATCGAAAAATGTTTCGAAAAAAGTTGTGTGAGGGGACACAAATGGGAAGAAGAAGTAGTCTTACTTGGCTAGGAGCTTTAGATTTTGGGGAATGTTTCCACATACTTTCCTCATATTCCACACCATCTGCTTTTGGCACACAAAACATAAACACCTGATAATCAACTCATATTATTTTTCATGTTTTTTTGGGCACGCAGATTGTGACATGAATAGCGGGTTCGATAATGAATCCACAAAAAAGGAAGTAAGTAACATTAAACAGAAGTTGGCACTCCTATCAAGCCACAGGCTACTACTGAGGATTCAACACAGCAGGAGACAACTCAGCAGCAGCAGGAGGCTACAGAGACTGAGCAGCAGACAAATGCTGAATAAGAATTCACAAGGGCTCTGTAGAGTTCAAATGAATTCATTTTGCAGACGACATATTAGAATAATAAGAAAAGCATAGAATCCTGCTGGCAGTGATGCCAGCAGGATTCTGCGCTTTTTGATACAGAAGCATACACATGGATTTCTAAAGAGCAAGCCAAAAGTTTAATTTTATTAAACATTCCCAGTTTTTGACATTTGTGTCATTTTTCGGGAATGAACACACGAAAAGCCATTGACATCTTACTTTCTGGGGCTTACGTTACGAGATTTTGAATGCAAAAGCCCACAAAGAAGCCGACTTATTCCCGATTTTTGTCATTAATGACACTTTTCGGGAATAAAATTCTTTTTTTCCGATAAATAGCGTACCTTTGCATTCCCGAAAGTTGACACTAATGACACTTTTCGGGAACGACTATGATTATAAAAAGAGATTATTAATTTGCAATGCCTGATGATGCAAAAAGAGAGCAAGAATGCGCTTCATTAAAAAGAATCGACGATTCCTTTAAGAAGATAATCATAATGCGCGATGACATAAAACTATATCATGACAACAATGGCTTTTATATTGTTGGGGTAATGGATTTCTTGCTAAAGCCAGATTTGATGGAACAATTATAGAAATCGGAGAAAGAATCCATTCGTTATGAGTGGACTCTTTCTTTTGATAATCATAGCTTACCTATTATTATATGGTTGGGTACCTTACATTCCCCAACTTTTCGGGGAATGTTTCCACATACTTTCCTCATTTTCCCCACCATCTATTTTTGGTATACAAAGCATAATCATCTGATAATCAACTCATATCATTTTACCCTTCTTTTTGGCACGCAGATTGTGACTATGAATAGCGGGTTCGACAATGAATCCACAAAGAAAGTAAGAAAGTAAGTAACATTAAATAGTAATAATTAAAAAAATATACGATTATGAAGAAGTTTATGTTTGCAGCTATCGCAGCTTTGGTTATGGTTTCAGTAAGCAACGTTTTTGCATCAAGCAGAATGGTAGGTAACGCAGAGGTAGCACCAGTTGATACCGTGGCTCCAGATGCTCCTTCAGATACAACAGAAGTTGGCACTCCTATCCAGCCACAGGCTACCACTGAGGATTCTATCCAGCAGGAGAATACCCAGCAGGAGACAACTCTGCAGCAGGAAGCTACAGAGACTGAGCAGCAGACAAATGCAGAATAAGAGTTCACAAGAGTTCTATTAAGTAAAATTGAATTCATTTTGCAGACGACATATTTAAGAGAATTAATAGGGAAAGCGTAGAATCCTGCTGGCAGTGATGCCAGCAGGATTCTACGCTTTAAAAATTATTGAAAATATCCATAAAAGAATGCTACAATCAACACACCACTTCCTCCATTCTCACCAACTTGCCAGCGACAAACTGCATGATGATTTTATGGAGCGTTGTACCTTGGCGCAGAGCCTCAACCCTTGGAGCCATGGCATATCGCCTGACTTGTCCCTCTGCCTCTTGCCATTGTACTTCTGCCTTGGAAAGTTTGCCATCCTCAGGCTTTGCCTCATAATCTTTCTTCGACAACACCTTCAGTTCCAATATATAACTATGTTTGGTTGCATAATGGGTAAGGTTTGGCAAAAGAAAAAAGTCACAATAACCATGATTCAATTCTAGCTCAGGAGCGGTATAATAGTAATTGTTCAAATTCAGATATGCCATGAAGAAACCTTGAAGATTGCGCTCCGACTCGATACCGTCACGAACAGATGAGACGTCCTCATACGCCTTTGCCATTGCCTCCAAAGCATCACGCCACTTCCCCTCAAGAGCCATGTAAGTAAACAGTATCTTCATCTGAGTTAAGTCCACAAACTTTTCCTCCTGGTATTGCTCCAACAAATAGCCATAATACTGCTTACGAACATTATTGTTTGGAATACCCAATATCAGCATATCACCGAAAGTATCCTTTATGGTAAGCATACCATAATAGAACAGCAGACTGGTGAATGTTTGAGGATTAGTCAACCTACTGGCTGGGAATGTATTTTCCAAGCTTGTTACTATCTGCCCCGTCTCGGCTATCGTGCGAATAATGCCTTTGCGATTGCCATCCAACTTATCCAGCAGAAGAAGTTTCTTCATTTTGTTGTAGTCTGTCATCGTGTTTGGATCTATCATCTGCTTTGGAGCCTCGCCTCTATCCATGTAGTTCCGGAGATAGTAGATTACCATATCACAATTGAACACTTTACTCTGATTTTTCAAGGCATCCTCAGAAAAACAATAATTGTCGTACCAAGGTTTCATCTCGTCTATCATCACCTCGATATCACTTGTTGCAGGAATTCCTCCCACCTCTTTATAATAAGCAAACATCTTGCGTACTTCTTCCAAAGAAAAGCCTAACATCTGATTGAACTCCGGCTTGGTAGAGATATGCCAGCCAATATTGAATCCACTTGTCACATCGTCCAAGGTAACAGGACTGACACCAGTGATAAAAATACGCTCAAACATACCCTTGAACTTCTTGAAGACATCACGATAAAAGCCATCGGCATGGGTGATTGCCCAATATACCTTCTCACCCTGTTCATTGAGCACGGTATTGGTGAAATTGTCATATTCATCGATTATCAGATAGAGAGGAATGCTCTTGGTCGCAGTCTCATCTTGAAGCAAAGCTAATTTCTCCGTAGCGGAATCCGACTTATAGAACTTCTCCTTAAAATCTTCCAGATAAGAGTCTTGGTAAATTCGCATGAAGCCATCCAATTTGACACGCAAATACATATCGAAGTTTTCCTCCAACTTATCAATACTACCGCCTACATACGAGAAATCAAGGTGAAGAACCTGATACTTTCCCTGTAAAGGAGTAGGATGCTTGCCAACCCATAAATCACCGAAAAGAGTTTGGAATTTCTCTTTCTTGCTACAATCATAATAAGCATGGAGCATACTCAAGAATATGCTCTTACCGAACCGACGTGGACGAATGAAGATGATGTTGCTTGGCTGGTTTTCCAACAAAGGCAAATACATCGTCTTATCCACATAATATTGATTTTGTTCAATAACAGCCTCAAAGTCATTGATACCGTAAGGCAAACGTTTCACATTCTGCTTCATAATTGCTCCTTTTCTAGTTGAGTAAGTGGTTACGACAGAAATCTATCAGATATAGCCAATATCATGCTTCATTCAGTCTCAGGCACACTATTTTGTGCAAAGATAGACAAAAAGTACGAACCTCGCAAGAGATTTCGTACTTTTTATATGTTTTTGGGTGCCATTTATGAGTAAGCTACGTTTTTGCATCAAGCAGAATGGTAGGTAACGCAAAGGATTCATCACGCGCATACGCATAGATATTTTTCTCGTAAAAAGTATCAAAGTCTCATTATTTATATAAAAAATAATGTTATATATCTAGTTCTCAGATTATTCTATCGAATGAGACTTCTCAGAAAATGACGAAAGAAGTATCATGGAAGTATCATCAATTCTTGGAAATGTATCATAAAAATGCTAATAAGAAGCAGAAAAATGCTGTCAAGAAGCTAAAATGTACTACTAAAATACAGAAAAAAGCTACAAAAACATATAAAAAATCCTTGTTTTCAGGCAATAAATATCCATTTTTCTCGTTATAATAGAAATTTTTACTAAAAACATAGCAACTATGGATGAAAAGGAACTTTTGAAAAAGGCTTTCGAATACGGAAACGTTCCTAGCCTCATCACCTACTGCTTCACCGAACCATGTCCGATGAAAGACAAGTGTATCCACTATCTATCCGGTCTCTACAAAAACGAGAAGACTGATAGAGGAGATGCCATCTTCCCAAATGCTCTGAAAGATGGAAAATGCAAATACTTCGCTCCGCTGCGTGTCGTGAAAATGGCATGGGGATTCGACAAACTATTTGCCGAAATGAAAGTGAAAGATGGACCAGCATTGCGCGCCGAAATGAGAAGCTACCTCGGTAGCAAAGGACAATACTACCGATACAAACTGGGACAACTGAAACTCCTCCCGGAACAGCAGAAATATATCAAACAGCTCTTCGCCAGATACGGATATAAAGACGTTGAGTTCGAACACTTCTCTGAAGAGATTGACTTCACAAACATCTAATCTTTCCAAGAATTTATTGTTCTACTTTTTCAGTTCATCAGATGTTCCCTCTGTGCCCATTAGCTGATCCTACCATGCCCGTTACACGGGCATCCACAGCCCACCAAGCGGGCATCCACAGAACAAGTGCTGGGCAACAAGTGCCCATAAGGCGGGCAATGAGTGCCCAAACTTCGGGGCTTGTTTTGGGCAACGGAATTAATAATTGATAATGTACAATTGATAATTTACAGTTAACACTTAACCATTAACCAGAAATACAATGAAGGTAACTATCGTACATACAAATAATAAAAACCAGCTTCTCGTAAGTACCAAGACGATGGAGAAGCTGATGGAACGATTCGCAAGAGATGATAGCAAACTGACTATCACCCACTTCCGCGAAAGCGTTCCGTATCTTAGCAACAACTATGAAGGCTACAAGGATATGCCGAAATGGATGCACATCTATCCCGCTGCAGAATTCGCCAAAGACGAAAACAACAACCTGAAGATGAAGGCTTTCAACGGAATCCTGCTGCTGAAATTTGGCAACATTACCGATGTGGATGGTGTGGAGGGTATTAAGCGCTCGGTAGCCATTCTGCCTTCTACCCTTGCCGCCATCACAGGTGCCGACGGAAAGACTGTTATCGTTCTGATAAAATTCCAGGGCGAAAATGATTCCCTGCCTACATCTGAAACGGATGCCGAGCATCTCTATCGCATCGCTTACCAGCAGATTTTCCCTATATATCAGGCTATTGTCAAGGCTTCGATTCTTGTAGATGGTCCGAAACCTTCTATCGAGGCTGGCTCTACCCTATCCCAAGAGCCTTCGATTCACAACAGTTTCATGATGACGATCGATGCGGAGCCTTATTTCAACAGCAAGGCGGTGGCGATGAAGATTGATAGCCATGCACGTTCTCAAAGCCCAGCTCCCAACACGGATAATCATCAGCAGACAAATCCTGACTTCAGGGCTCCGGAAGAAGGAAAGAAAGTTGACAAGAACAGTATTCGCGAGAATATCGTGAACATGATGCAGCTGCTGGAAAGCAGATATGATTTCAGATACAACACGGTGATGAAATTCGTGGAATACATGCCGAAGGAGAAAGGTTGGTATGGTTTCCAACCTGTGGATCCTAGAGTGCAGAAGCGTATGACGCTGGAGGTGCAGCTAGCTGATATCCGGGTGAGCATCAAGGATGTACGTAATTTCCTGGAGTCAGATTATATCAAAAATTATAATCCGATAGATGAATATCTCTTCCAGTGCTACGACAAATGGGATGGAAAGGATCATATCCGTGCCTTGGCCCGCACGGTGCCTACCGCCAATCCTCACTGGGCAGACTGGTTTTACACCTGGTTCCTAGGCATGGTGGACCAGTGGCGCGGCTATTCCCATCGCCAATACGGCAACTCGGTGGCTCCGCTTCTCATTTCCAAACAGGGTTACAACAAGAGTACTTTCTGTCGGCGACTGCTACCGCCGGAACTGCAGTGGGGGTATAGTGACAATCTTATTCTGTCGGAAAAGCGTCAGGTTTATCAGGCGATGGCGCAGTTTATGGTTATCAATCTCGATGAGTTCAACCAAATTTCGCCACAGGTGCAGCAGGGATTTCTGAAGAATCTCATCCAGTTGCCTACGCTGAAATACAAGCCTCCGTATGGCAGTCATGTCATGGAATTTCCTCGTCTCGCCTCGTTCATCGCCACGAGCAACATGAAGGATATTCTCTCCGATCCATCCGGAAACCGAAGATTCATCGGTGTGGAACTGACGGGGCCTATCGACGTGAGTGTTCGCCCGAACTACCAGCAGCTTTTTGCCCAGGCACTTTCTGCCTTGAACAATGGCGAAAAGAGTTATTTCGATGCGCAGCAGGTGAAGCTGATTATGAAGAGCAACAGCCAGTTTGAGATAATCCAGCCGATAGATCAGTATTTCCTGCTCTATTTTGAATTGGTTGAGGATGAGAAAGAGGGTGAATATCTTACTGCCGCCGAAATTTTCGACTATCTGAAGAAGCAGATTGGTTCATCGCTCAAGGTGAACAGTTTGATGGGATTCGGCAGAAAACTGGCGAATATGAGTGAGTTGAAACACAAGAGATTTGCAGATGGAATGAAGTATCTCGTAAAGAAAAAGTGAAATAATGATACTTCTATGAGACATTAATGAGACTTCTCGGCACCAAAACCGAGAAGTCTCATTCTTTTTATCTTATTATCTACCAAGTCTTTAAGCCGACATTTCCAATAAAAAAATGAGACTTTGAGACTTTTTTTCTCAAAAAACTTTTTCACGTAAGAAAGAAAGCTTTTGCCCTTACAGGGCGACAGGCTTGCATCCATCATTACCCAGGGTGTTGCCCTGGGCTAAGAGCTTCTGCCCTTTCAGGGCGTGTGGAGCCTACATCAGAAAACACTTACTCTTTAGATAGCATAAAGGAAGGTGCGGATGAACCAGTAGCAAACGATACCTGCGATGTAACCTACGAAAGCAATCCAGGAGATGTGCTTCATATACCAGCCGAAGGTAATCTTCTCCAAGCCCATTACTACCACACCAGCGGCACTACCGATAATCAGCATTGAACCACCGACACCGGCACAGTAGGCGAGCAACTGCCAGAAGATGCCATCCACAGCCATATCGCCAGCGGCTGCCACAGGATACATTCCCATACATCCGGCTACCAGAGGCACATTGTCAACAATACTTGAAAGCACACCGATGATACCAGTTACGAGGTAGTGGTTGCCATCGAATACGACGTTTAAGCCCTGACCTAAAGCTGTCAATACGCCAATCTCAGCCAAGCAAGATACTGCCATCAGGATACCAAGGAAGAAGAGGATGGTACTCATATCCACACGAGAAAGCAACTTGGTTACTCGCTTCTGAGTGCCCTCGGCATCAGCTCCACGATGCAAACCGCGATAGAAGACTTCGGTAGCAGTCCAGAGAACGCCCAATACCAGGAGGATTCCTACGAATGGAGGCAAGTGGGTGATACCCTTGAAGATAGGAACGAAGATCAAACCGCCTACTCCCAACCAGAACACAGCCTTGCGCTGACCTTCGGTGAAATCGCTGACCGATGCATTCTGCTGGTCAGAAACCTCAGGCATCACGAGTTCGCCCTTCAACATGGTCTGAAGGATGAGGGCAGGAATCACCATGGAAACCACAGACGGGATGAAGATTTCGGCGATAACGCCGGCAGCAGTAATCAATCCCTTGTTCCAGAGCATGATGGTGGTAACGTCGCCGATTGGTGAGAAGGCACCACCCGAATTGGCTGCGATGATGACGAGGGATGCATAAACCATGCGATCCTTGTGGTCGGTGACGAGCTTTCGGAGAATCATGATCATCACGATACTGGTGGTCAGATTGTCGAGGATTGCAGAGAGGAAGAAGGTAAGGATAGCGATACGCCAGAGGAGCGCACGCTTCGACTTGGTCTTCATCACCTTGCGAACCCAGTTGAATCCGCCGTTCTGGTCAACGATTTCCACGATGGTCATCGCACCCATCAGGAAGAAGAGTGTTGTGGCGGTATCGCCCAGATGTTCCTGGATGATTCCAGTCACCTTCTCCACCATTCCAGCAGCACCGCCTGTATAGTCAGGGTGCATCAACTGGAGATACTGCATTGGATCCACCATGTAGAGGGTCCAACAACCTACCAACATCAACAGGGCTATCGCAGCCTTGTTAACCTTTGTCAAGCTTTCGGTAGCTATGAGAGCATAACCGAGCACGAAAACGACAATAATAGAAATTGTAAGTGTAGTCATTACTTCTTATTTATTATTAGATATTCTTTTTTTCCTTTATGTATGATTTGGCACGTACAATTGTCAAACGGTTGCAAAGATACAAAAAGAAAAGCAATAACCACCCTTTTCTATATTATATTTATATGAAATCGTTTACTTACTTACGGTTTTAACCTGATAATAACCGATTTCGACCAGTATGGTTGAGGCATTTCGTTGTTTAGCACATGCTTGTTGAATTTGGGGAACCCGAAAATGACATCAGTATAACTAGTAAAAAGTTAATTAGTAATAAAGTTCTTACTAATATATCTCTTACCTAAAAGATTATTATTACCTTTGCATTACATAAAATATGTAACATAAAACATGGAATAGATATAAAACGTTATGGAACAGCTGAATAACCCATTTGTTATCTACGGATATAAGGGAGCAGAATACTTCTGCGACCGCAAAAAAGAGACGGAAGTCATCATGAAGGCTTTGCAGAATGAGCGTAACATCGTGCTCATCTCTCCTCGACGCATCGGAAAGACGGGACTCATACACCATGTCTTTGAGAACATCAGCAAGCAGGAGCCTGAAACGCATTGTTTCTATCTCGACATCAATGCCACAAGAAATCTGAGCCAATTCATCCAATTATTGGCAAAGACGGTTATCGGGAAGGTTGATACTTTCTCGCAAACTGCCATGCGCAAGATTACCACCTTCTTTGCTGGCTACAAGCCTACGATGTCGTTTGATGAGATGACGGGAATCCCTACGTTCTCGATTACGGTTTCGCCAAGCCAGCGCGAGGAATCTCTCAAACATATCTTCGAGTATCTGAAACAATCGGAGAAACGAATCTATATTGCCATCGATGAATTCCAGCAGATAGCCGAATATCCCGAAGATGGCACAGAGGCCCTGCTACGCTCCTATATCCAGTTTTTACCGAATGTATATTTCATCTTTGCAGGCAGTAAGCAGCACATGATGACCGATATGTTCCTGTCGGCAAAGCGACCATTCTATCAGAGTTCGCAAATTCTCAATCTTCCTCTCATCAACCAGGATGAGTATCATCGTTTTGCCAACAGATGGATGGGAACCCAGAATCTGACCATGGATTCAGATACCTTTGCCTATCTATATAATAAGGTGGATGGTCAAACCTGGTATATCCAGGATATTCTGAACCGACTCTATCAGAACGGAAAGGAAATTACGACAGCGGAAATTGATGATGTAACCCTAGAATTGGTGAACGAGCAGGAAGTGGCATTCGTGAATTACTACGATTCCCTTACTGACAATCAGGCAGCCCTTCTATCTGCCATTGCCCAGGACAAGGCTGTCACCTCCATTCTTTCGCAGGATTTCATCAGCCGCCACAACTTGCCTGCTGCCAGCAGCGTGAGTCTTGCTCTCAAGACTCTGATCAATAGAGAATTCATCTACAAGTACAATGGCAGCTATATCATCTACGACCGCTTCTTCGGGATGTGGTTGAGGAAGAACTGCGCAACCTCCCTGTAGAAGCAACAGCTCATATAAACACATCATTAAGTATTCTTTTTAAAGCATCGTCAATATGAAACATCATCATTATATGAAATATCTGTTTGTGCTTCTCCTCTTCCTTCCTACCAGTCTCATGGCACAGAACAAGGAAGAGAAGATGCCTGGACATATCACAAAAATACAGAAACTGGAGGATGTGAACGTAACAGGGACTCGTCCTCACTTCATCAGACTTAAGGGATATTATCGCAGTTACCAGACCAACGACTCTGTAATGAAATACTTCAACGACGGCATCGTGGAGTATTACATCAACCTGAAGAATGGAAAGACGGATCTCAATGCCTATTCCAAAAGAAATCTTCACAACAGCCGACTCGTTTCCGAAGACAAAAAGCGAGCATTCATGGTCAGCGACAAAGGAACCTTCCGACCTTGGCCGGAAGAGAAGACACTTATTGAGCAATATCGAAAGAAATATCAGCTGAAAGATTCTCTGGGTACTCAACTCATTCAGTTTAATCAGCAGACAATAGGCAGTATTCAAACGGACAGCACCCGGAACATCTGTCAGATAGAAATCAACCAGCTTCCTACCTACAAGAATCTGACGCACCAGCTTTTCGGTTATACCCAAACAGATATCTACGACCATGTAGTGGAAACCTATCAGATAAGTCCTGAAGATTACTATTCCTTCAAGGACCTGCTCTTCCAGAAATCTGACAACAGCTATCTTTTCTCTCACAAGAAAGACAAGCAGCAGCAACTCATCCATGTGATTACCGAGCTATATATCACGGAAAAGGAGTATGTAGAAAAGAAGCAATCCATCAAACCGGATTCTTCTACTCCCAAAGAATCAGCTGCCGCCATTACCGATTTCTGCATCAGAAACAAGATACCTTCCTTGCCTGAAGCAACAGAGCAGGAGATGCAGCAGTTGACTCCCTATAATCCTGCAAACATGAAAGAAATAAAGGAGTAAGGGGGCTAAAAATATTGCCTGATGAAATCGCTTACTTACGGATTTCTTCCAAAACCCGTTCTATTTTGCGTATCCAGTGCTCATCGATTTCCACTTTTTCGGCATAAGACTTGAAGTTCATCACCACGTCTGAAATGTGAATCAGGATTACCTGCACAACATTATCTTTCATGTCTTACCCTTTCCTTCTTTTCATTCATTTTCTTCACTTGGCTAGGCAGCATTGGCAGTGGTGGCAAGAGTTTCTCTGCTTCCTGCAGAAATCCGATGCTCCTCAACAGAGAAAGAATAGTGCCAAAGCCTATGTTCTTAGCTTCGCCTTTTTCAAACTGGCTAATGGTGAAAATGCTCACACCAGCCTTTACAGCCACCTCTTTCTGAGTGAGATTGCTGAACAGACGATATTGCTTGAATCGTCCTCCCAATTCTGATATAATCTCAGAATTAGACTTTGCCTCTATACCATATTCCGTAATCATGCTGCAAATATAGTTATTTCTTTATTTATCTCCAAATATAGGGTTAAATATTTAAATATCTTTAGTTATTCCACCCGTAATATCTTTGTCGCAGCTTCGTCAATGCCTTTCAACCTCATTGCAACCCCTGTGTAATATAACCACCGTACCTTTGCAACCGAAATCAAACGATATAGGTTATGAATGCTAAAAGGGGAATTATTGTATTAGGATTGCTCTCGGCGGCTAGCATGCCAACGTGGGCGCAACAGATTAAGGGTGTGGTTATCGACCAGAAATCGAAAGAGACACTCATCGGTGCAGTCATCACTGTGGATGGAACCAACGTGAAGGCTATCACCAACATCGACGGAAACTTCCAGATCGATGGATTGGATAAAGACAAGAAATATACACTATATATAAATTATGTAGGATATAAGACCCAAAAAATTGACGGGGTTCAGGCGAAGGACGCAGACCAGGTGATTGCGCTGCAACCTGATGAACAGCAACTGAAGGAGGTGACCGTTACCGCAGTGGAAAGGCGTAATACGGATGCGGCAATGATACAGGTGGCCAAAAACAGTCCCGTCATCGTGAGCAATGTTTCGGCACAGGAAATATCTCGTACTCAGGATACGAATGCGGGTGAGGTGATACGCCGAGTGCCAGGCGTGAGCCTCATCGACGATAAATTCGTGATGGTTCGCGGATTGTCACAGCGCTACAACAATGTGTGGGTGAACGGAGGAGCAGTGCCTAGCTCGGAGGCTGATTCCAGGGCATTCTCCTTCGATATCATCCCAAGTTCGCAGATTGACAACCTCACCATCGTGAAGTCGCCAACGGCTGAATATCCCGCTGATTACTCAGGCGGTTTCATCATCGTCAACACCAAGGAGATTCCGGCAGAAAACAGTTTCAATATCGCCGTGGGCGGAAACTGGAACACATCTTCTGCCTTCAAGGACTTTTCTTACTCAAAAGGTTCCGGAACAGATTTCCTGGGTTTCGACAATGGACTGAGAAACCTGAATGGGGACATCCATGCTGACTTGAATCCACAGCTCGATGCCAACGGAAAACCGGTGGGCGATTATGCTACTTCGCTCCTGGGCAACGGATTCAACAATGATTGGCTCATCAAGAACAAGAAGCCTTTGGGCGACTTGAAACTGTCAGCCAGCCTCAACCGCCGCTGGATGCTCGGTGGAAGAACACTCGGCATGCTCGCTGCCTTGAACTATACCAACGAATACCGCACCTACGAGAACATGGAGAACAACCTCTATGGCATCTATGATGCGGCAAACGACAAGCCGAACTATCTTCGTCACTCTGTTGACGACCAGTATAATAATAACGTGAGACTCGGAGCTATGCTCAACTTCACCTTCCTTTCCAAGGACGGCAACCACAAGTATCAGCTCAAGAACATCTTCAACCAGTTGGCTACCAGCCGATATACCTGGCGTGATGGCGTGAGCGCCCAGTCGAATTTGGAGCGAAGCGCAGAGTATTACTACCGCAGTCGAACAACATATAACGGTCAGCTTACCGGCAAGCACACCTTCACTAGCGACGCCCTTGACTGGAGCATCGGGTATGCGTATGCCAACCGTCATTTGCCTGACCGTCGTAGATACCTCATCGACGATGCTCTTGAATCGGGCGTTTATGCCCTGAGCACCGGCAACGACATATCCCGCGAGTGGACTCAGCTCGACGAACACATTCTCTCTCTTGGTGTAAATGACAAGCACCACTTCAAGTTTGGCAACTTTGAGCCAGACTTGCAAGTGGGTGCCTATGGGGAGTATCGCAGCCGAGAATACCAGACCCGCAACTTCATCTACAACTGGAATGTTTCAGCTAACAACATGCCATCCGGCTTCCGCCACAGCCATATCCCTACCCTGCTCTCCAGCGAGGCAAACATGGGTTACGACAAGCTGTATCTTCTGGAGGAAAAGCAGATGCGCAATAACTACCGCGGACACAACACCTTAGGCGCCGGATACCTGGCGATGTCTCTCCCCTTTGGCAAACTCGGCATCCACGCCGGTGTCCGCTTCGAGCATAATGATATGGAACTCATCTCCAATTCCCGTGACTACGAGAAGAGTGAATCGAGCCGTCATTACAAGACCGATGATGTATTTCCATCTCTCAATACAACATATAAGATTAGCGACCAGCATCAGGTGCGACTGTCGTATGGCCGCAGTATTAACCGACCGGAATTCCGTGAAGTATCGTCGTCGGTGTATTACGACTTCGACCTTGCCAGTAATGTGCAGGGAAACACTGAGTTGAAGAACTGTTATGTCGATAACCTCGACCTGCGATATGAGTGGTATCCATCCCGTGGAGAGCTCATTTCGCTAGCAGTCTTCTACAAGCACTTCGATTCTCCTATCGAGTGGACCTACACGGTGGCAGGTGGCACAGACTTGATTTATTCCTACAAGAATGCGAAGAGTGCCAACAACTACGGTGTGGAGCTGGATATCAGAAAGAATCTCGGTTTCATAGGATTGAAGGATTTCAGCTGGTCGTTTAATGGTGCCCTCATCAAGAGCAAGGTGCAGTTTGAGAAGGGTTCGAAAGAGGAAAACAGACCGATGCAGGGTCAGTCGCCATACCTTATCAATACCGGTATCTTCTATAAAAACGAGCCATTGAAGATGGATATCGCCCTGCTCTACAACCGCATAGGCAAGCGAATCATCGGTGTGGGCAGAAGCGAAGGAAGCACAGGCGATGACTCCAATTCCCGAGTGCCTCACAGCTACGAGATGCCTCGCAACACCATCGACTTCTCGCTGGCAAAGAAATTCGGCAATCATCTGGAGCTGAAGCTCAACGTAAGAGATCTTCTTGCAGAAAAGATATATTACAAGCAGTTTGCTGATGTAACGTATAGCGACGGAAGCAGGAAGCAGGTGGAAGAGATTTCAAGATGCTACAAGCCGGGCAGAAACATCGGTTTGCAGGCAATCTATAAATTTTAAATAATAAGAATAATTAGATGTTTGTTTAATAAAACAGGAAACAATGATGAACAAGATGTATTTTTTAGGATGCATGGGCATCCTCGCAGCATCTGCCATGTTGAGCAGCTGCAGCAGTGACAATGACGATCCAACTCCTTCTCCAAATCCAGGACCAGAAGTAGTTTACAAGTGGACAACCAATGGCGGCTTGAAGGCTTGCGACCACATTCTCTTCGGAACTGATGACAAGGAAAACGCCAGCGGTACACAGATTGGCAACGGCGACCAGGAGTTCGTCTTCACAGGCAAGCAGACTTTAAAGAAAGGCACTTATCTCCTCAAAGGATGGGTATATATTGCAGAAGGTGCTGAGCTTACCATCGAACCGGGAACTATCATCAAGGGCGACAAGCAGACCAAGGCAGCACTCATCGCAGAGCGTGGCGGCAAGCTCATCGCCAAGGGTACAGCCACAGAGCCTATCGTCTTTACATCTGAAGAGGCTGCCGGTAGCAGAAAGCCTGGCGACTGGGGCGGCATCATTCTCTGCGGTAAGGCAAAGAACAACCAGACTGAGCAGCAGATAGAGGGTGGTCCTCGTACCAAGCATGGTGGCGCAGATGATGCAGATAATTCTGGTACTTTAAGCTATGTACGCATCGAGTTTGCCGGTTATCCATTCCAGAAGGATAAGGAGATTAATGGTTTGACCTTCGGTTCTGTAGGTTCCGGCACACAGATAGACCACGTTCAGGTATCTTATTCCAATGATGATTCCTTCGAGTGGTTTGGTGGTACCGTGAACTGCAAGTATCTCGTAGCCTACAAGGGCTGGGATGATGATTTCGATACCGATAACGGTTTCTCTGGAAAGGTGCAGTATGGTCTTTCACTGCGTGATAGCAAGATAGCCGATACCTCTCAGAGCAACGGTTTCGAGAGCGACAACTGCGCCGATGGTGCTACCGTGGACCCTCGTACCAAGGCAACCTTCTCTAACATCACCTTCGTAGGTCCTAAGGTATTGGATGATAAGTTCCAGAACACCACAGACTATATCACTGCCGGTGCCTACAATCCAAACAACGGTTCAGCCCTCGGCAAGTTCCAGGCAGCCATGCAGATTCGCCGTTCTTCTAACCTCAACTGCATCAACTCGGTAGCCTTAGGCTGGCCTATCGGTTTGATTATCGATGGTGAGAAGGGAAATACCGTAAAGGATGCCAAAGATGGCAAATTCAAGCTTCAGAATGTATATTTCGCTGATATGGATGCCGTTGGCACTGATGCCAACAAGAAGTATGAGGATTACCTCTACGATGCAGCCAACAAGAAGGATCTCGACAAGAACCAGAAGTCATACAGCAACACCTTCTTCTTTGCAGAGCCAAGCAACAAGTATTTTGATTCATGGACCTCATTGGTTGGTGCAGATGGCTATACTCCTATCGCAGGAAGCCCATTGCTCGGTGCCGCAAGTTTCGCCGGCTGGACAGGTTTCGACACAGTAACCTACATCGGAGCCTTCGATGGCAGCAACAACTGGATGAGCGGTTGGACCAACTTCGATCCTCAGAATGCGAAGTACTAAAGAAGAATAGCTAATTTCTATTTTGACTATAAGGTTTTCTTTTATTGGAGCATGGCGCAGTGATTTGCGCCATGCTTTTTTTGTTGGGTATTATGGAGGGAAAGAGATTGTATCACTTATGACATAACCTCTTTGGTTATTACTAGCAAAGCTCCTCCGTCAAGTAACGAGAGGCCAAAGCTTCTATATCTATCCTGTCTGATTTTTGAATTTCTTCAATAACAGCATCTGTGCATTCATCGTTCATTACTACACCAATTGCTTCGCTAGGAGTAAGGTTACATTCTTTTGCTATATAACAAGCAATTTCACCTAATACGTTTTCATAATTATACTTATTCCCCATATTCTCAATCTTTAATGAGTTCATTAATAGCCTTTTGTGTACAAAAGCAATATTGTATATAGCTAAGTCCAAATTGGGATATTCTGGAAACCAGAATACTCAAGTTGCTTTCATCAAGATAAGCTTCCCCACATTGGCGTATATAGTTTTTTATTTCTTGATCTATGAAGGCATCTGCTACGGGTCCTATAACAATATCGTAGTCATGCTTGAATCCGCTTTCTTCCCTGTTCTGGAGAATGAACTTTGCCCATTCCGTAGTGAATCCTTCAAAGATTTTAATTTGAAGTCCTTTTTTCTCACCTATATTAGGATAAAACAGGAACGCATTGACTGTAATTTTTCCTCCATGAAGAAAAGTGCTGCGTTTGCCCATTTGCCAAGCTCTTTTCCAATTTGGAGTGAGATAGAATCCTTTGCCAAAATCGTTTTTCCCTTTGCATTTGGAGAGATTAGGAGTAAGAATCTCTGTATAACTTCCATGCAGCAATCTCATGACGCCATTACCCTCCTTTCCTTTTTCTTAGCTTTTGCAATATGGTTATTGCAGATACAAGTCAAATCCTCTATGATCTGTTCCCTTGGCAGAGTCTGCTCTATTTCCCAATTCTCCTCCAAAAATCTGATGCCTTGATTCTTTTGGAGGAAGTTGAAAGCTTTCTGCTTGGTAATTTTCTTGTCTTCTGCAAACCAGCAAGCTGCAACTGTGACAAAGATTGTTGCCTTCATCATAGTCTCTGCTGACGGATACTGACTGTCTATATGTACACTCAGTTTCTCACCCATAGCTTCCAGAAGGACGGAAGCATCATCTATAGAAATATTGGTCTTGCCACTCTCTATCTTACTGATGCTGCTTTTGCCCAACCCTACATATTCTCCAAGAGCCTCTTGCGATAGCCCTTTTTCCTGACGAACTTTTTTCACTATGCCACCCAGGATATTATCCGTATTATCGAATTTCTTTTTCATATCTGTCCTTTTTGGAGCAAAAATAGCCAAAGTTTCCCAAACGAGCAACTTTTTTAACTTAAAGTTGTATAAAAAGAACTTGAAGAAGATATTTCATATTTTGCCTACATGTTTCAAAAAGATGCATATCTATCTTCAAACGTTGATGTCCTGTTTCAGGACATCAACCTTCATCTGTCTTAATCCATGAACTTGATCATATCCTGGCGTCTTGGCTTTGCCTCCGGCGATTCATCAGGATAACCCAGGGCGATGCAGTAGAGCAGTTTGTAACCCTTGGAGAATGCCATGCGGTCGAGATAAGGCTTGGCCGACGGAGAATCCAGTATCCAACGGGCTGAACTGCCCAGGCAGCAGGAACCGATGCCCTTTGCCCATGCTGCAAGAATGATGTTCTCGCCAAGCAAACCGCAATCAATCTGTGCCATATCATAAGTAGTATCGTAGGCGATGCAAACCACGCATGGAGCATTCACGAAGATGTTCTTGAAGCCCTTGCGCTCTGCTATCTTAGGATTATCCTTTACCACGGCTTGGGTTATCGAATCGATGAGTGCAGGAGAATCTATCACTCTGATTTCGTACGACTGCAGATTCTGCCCGTTTGGCGCATGGATGCCGCATTTCAGAATCTCGTTCAGGGTATTGCGGCTGATGACGGAATCCTTGTAAGCACGGATGCTTCTGCGACTCATCATCAAATCGGTTACCACACTTGCAGAGTCAACGCTGGTCGTTGCCTCCGGCTGTCTGTTCTCGTTGCAGGCAGTCAACATCAGTGCTGCTGCCAAACCTAAGAAAATCTTCTTCATATTATTCATGATTAAACTTATATGATTAAACTTATATTGATAATTAGTATTCATCTATGTAGCGTTATTAGTATATAACGTGCAAAGATAGCAACAAATATTGATATCCAAGAAGATACGTTATGCTTTTTAAGAGTTTTTATCGGTCTCTCTGCCATTCTTTTAACAAGTATATATCATAGCCAAACATTTTCCACCTATTTTGCTAGAATTTCCCAAAAACTTCGTATCTTTGCAATGGCTTTATACAAGATAAGCTGTTAAAAAAATCATCAAACGTAGAATTATGGAAAGAAAAAGTTATTCTATAGATATAAAACGCATTGCACAATATGCCATGTATGCATATTGCATTTTCGCATTGTTTTCGCTGGCATTTTCTGTTTGCAGACAAGCGGGCTTATCCTTCAGAACAAGTCCCATCCTGATTCCAATAAGTCCCATCCTGGTTACCATCAAGCAACTGGTCTTGCAGCTCGCCCCTATAGCTTTATGGGGAATATTCCGCTGCACGCTACCGGCAGGCGTAAAATTGCTACGACGCTGCAGCGAGTTGATGGTACTTTACTATGTGCTCTCATTCATCCTGGGCCAATGCTTCAATCTTCATCTCGTAACGATGATGCAGAACGGACAGATTACCCAAATGGCTTCCATACTCACCTGGACAGAAAGCACGATGGGCCTGATTTCCGTCATCGCCTCCCTGGTTGCCGGCTGCCATCTGTGCAGCAAGCACAGGGGCAACATGCGCAAACTGGGCATAGCCCTTGTCCTGGTTTTCATGGTATGGCTGATATGCTCAAATCTCCTCCCTGCGGCAGTGTTTTATCTGGCAGGTAACACCCAGCAGACAGCCTTCACCTGCATGAATCTCATCAGTATGATAACCACAACATCGGCTTATATATACGCATACTATAGAATGTATCGGGCGATAAAAACTATAGGATGTATCGGGTAATAAAACTAAATAAATACAAATTCTCGGATATACAGTTTTACAGAAAGTGTTATCAGTTCTACAGAAAGAAATTTGCAATGCACTGCAAATTTACCGAAAAACTTTCGTATATTTGCAGCGCATTTCATTTTTAGCAATCAAGATAGAATGCAAAATGAATAGCAAAGTGAATAAATAGAACATAAAGAGAATATGTGCTCGACTGGCTTATGGAATGCTATGATTCGACTAAAAAATAAGACTCACATAGAAAAGCAATGATGGAAAAGAATCAGATTTTTGAAAATATCATGAGCCGTACATCGGTGAGAAGCTATACAGACATGCCACCGCTCGCCATTGTGGTTTGCGGATGTCTGGACAAGACACTGGAAGGCATCGAGCAGGAGTTCTGGATTCAAGACTGTTCGGCAGCCACGGAGAACATCCTGCTGATGGCTCACGGCTTGGGACTTGGCGGAGTATGGACAGCCCTCTATCCCCTGAAAGAACGATACGAGGGAATGCAGCAACTGCTGCATCTGCCCAAGACGATGATTCCGCTCAACACCCTCATCATCGGGTATCCGAAGAATCAGATGGCAGCAAAGGATAAGTGGAAAGAGGAGAATATTTCCTATAATAAATTTGATGGAGAAAAATTCATAATACAAGAGAAAGAAGAAGAAATAGGAAAAGAAGAAAAATAATAATAAGGAGTATGAATATCAAGGAGAATTATCAACAATATGTAAGCCGATACGCTTCTGAGGTGGCTGCCCTGAAGCGTAAGAATACGGGATTTATAACGGGCGAGCTGCTGGCTTTTGGCGGCATCCTCACCTTCCTGATCTGCTATTTCGCATTGGATGGAGATACGCAGAACTATCTGTTGGGGGCGGTGCTGTGCCTGATTGCCTATCTGGGAATCAGACGACTTGACGACAAGAACAAGGAGAAGATAGAGCATCTTTCGGCATTGCTCAAGGTTTATCAGGACGAAATCAAGGCTTTGGAGGGCGATTTCTCACCTTTCGAGACGGGCGATTCCTATCAGAATCCGCAGCATCCTTATTCCTTCGACCTCGATGTCTTCGGCAAGAGTTCGCTGTTCAACCGCATCTGCCGAACCATCACATCGGGCGGTTCGGAGGCACTCGCCAGGAATCTTACCCGGGAAACGCCTCTGACCATGGAGGATATCAAAAGAAGAAGGGATTTGCAGAAGGAATTGGCGGGAGAAGGCGAAAACTGGCGAATGGAATTTCTGGCACTTGGCGAAAAGAACAGAAGCCAAACTGCGGATGGCAAAATGGTGAATGGCAAGATGAAGAAGATAGATTCTGCTGCGGTGGTGGATGCGATGCAGAAGGTTTCGAAGATGGAGGTGCCGGCATGGTTTGGGTCTCCGATTTCGTTCGTTATCGGATGGCTAATGATTATCGGAGTCATAGGTTCCGTGATTTTATCAATATGCGATATGGTTTCGGTGGATTTTGCCCTGTGGTGGGTGTTGGTTCAATACATGGTGGTATTCTTCGTCTGCAAACAGACACTTGACAAGATAGACAGCAATGGCGGCAAGCTTCGTCATCAGCTCATCGCCTATGCTCAGATACTTCAGCTTATCAACAGGCGCAATTTCCATAGCGAATTAGGCAAGGAAATGCAGGATTCCCTGGCAGATGCCCTGCCTTCCTTTGCCCAACTGGAAAAGATATTGAAGGGGTATGACAGAAGAGGCAACTTCCTGGGTCTTTTCTTCACCGATGCCTTCATGCTGAGCGATTTCTTCCTGGTTCGCAGTTTCCTGAAATGGAAGAATACCTATATGGTGAAGATGGAGGAATGGATGCATATCATCAGCGAGATGGATGCAATGGTTTCGATGGCGGATTTCAGATATAATCATCCGGAGGCGGAAGAGGCGGAATTTGTTTTGGGAAGTCCGGAAATCGTGTTCGAGGGAAAGAATCTCTATCATCCTTTCCTGGGAACCAAGGCGGTGAAGAACGATTTCACCATCAAGGACGACAACTATTATATCATCACCGGAGCCAACATGGCGGGAAAGAGTACCTTCCTCCGTTCGCTGGGCGTGAACTATATCCTGGCAATGGCGGGTATGCCGGTGTTTGCAGATCTGCTGAAGATTTCCCGTTTCAGATTGTTCTCGAGTATGAGAACCACCGATGATTTGACGCATGGCATCTCTTATTTCAACGCTGAATTGATTAGATTGGAGGAGCTTCTGAAATTCTGCAAGGAAAGTGCAGAGGGAATGTCCTGCAACGAAAGTATAGAGGGCAATAAGGAACCACTCCGAACGCTGATTATTCTGGATGAGATTCTGAAAGGAACGAATTCATTGGATAAACTGAATGGTTCGAGAAAGTTCCTCGAAGCCATCGCCAAGCAGCCAGTGAGCGGCATCATCGCTACCCACGATTTGGAACTCTCCAAGATGGAGAATGATGCATCAGGCAAATTCCACAACTATTGTTTCGAGATAGATTTGGGCACGGATGTTACCTATACTTATAAGATACAGAAGGGCGTGGCAAGAAACCAGAATGCCACCTTCTTACTGAATAAGATTCTGGAGAAATATTAGAATAGAATTAATAAAAGCACTACTATAAGATTTATAAAACTCCCTTTTTACAAAAGTGTGTCTGATGCATACTAACTCATAATTATACGAAACACCACACTTTTATTCATTTTCTATTCATTTCCGGCTAATGGGTATTCATTTTTAATCTAAGTTATCATGCAATTTATTAGAATGGAATTTTTGAAAGAGCCAGCACCTTGAATGGGCTGACTCTTTCAATGTCACTTGTAATTGACAAACTGGAATTTTCAAATTAGTCTTTGCAAATAACCTTTGAATCTTCACCATCAATTACAATTCCCTGACGGTTGTTAATTGGGCATAGATTCAAATCCGAAAACTCAGTCATTATTTTCTCGGTAACTTTCTTAAATGGTGCTGTAAGATAATGCGGAAGAACATAGAAATCAATCAAATCAATCCCTGCATCATCTTCTTGTGAGTAGTCCTCCGGCTTTTCATCCATTTGCTCGATATATTGGATGCTTGGAGCGCATATAATTGCGCCTGCCGACTCGCCGATCATCAATTTTCCATTTGCCAATTCCTTTTTCAGCAGTCCATCAGTTCCCGTTTTACGGAGCTGGTCCATAAGAAAGAAAGAATTTCCGCCGGTAAAATATATCACATCTGCTTCTTCAAAAACAGACTGTATCATTGAATAAGCCTCCGTTGAAATATCAATTTCAGTTACGATCGCTCCCAACTTTTTGAATAACCTTAATTCCGCAACACTATAATTT
>NZ_QUCG01000052.1:0-27239 GCF_003473645.1 Prevotella sp. AM23-5
ATTGGATGATAGTTGCGGATTTTAGGTATAATAAATATTATGAGCCGATTCAACATAAATTCACCTTCAGAAATAGCTTCTCAAAAGCAGCAATTAAAATTTTATTCTCCTTTCACAATTATTAGAATGTGCATATAATCAATTACTTAAGTGTGAAAGGAGAATTCTCTGAAACAACAATAATAATCAGCAGAAAGGACTATTAATATAAGGAGAAGGCAACTTAGTCTAAGGGAGAAAGCAACTGTCACAAAAGGAATAGTAAAGGCTTCTTTGTATCGGATGACCCAGGTCATCCATATAGATGACCGGAGTGAGCCATATAGATGACCCGAGTCATCCATATAGACGAGCTTAGTCATCCATCCGATAAATCGCCCCTTTTCGCCTGCCAATACCTATCCATCATCCTTCTGGTTACTATGCTTCATCCCAACATTCATAGCAAAGACACTTACTATTCATTATCAAGACACCCACTATTCATTATCAAGACACCCACTATTCACTATCCACATCGCCACATTTAAGCTTAGCCATCAATTACCATCTCAAAATAAAGAGATTTTTCCTTTCATACTTAACTCTCTTATTTTCAGAACAATCCACATTCTGTGAAAGGAGATTGGTTATCCACCTTAACCCACATTGCAGCAACCTTTGGTGAAAAACTTAAAGAACTGAGGTAACCGTTAGGACAAGACTTGGAACGCGTCTTCCAGGTTCATTTGAATCACAATCCGAAAGTTCGCCTAATCCGGAAAATTCGATAGAAATCGCTTTATGCGGAAAGTGGACAAATAGTTGACTTTATGTTTTTTTAACGCATAATAGCGTGTTTTTTTCGAAAAAAAGTGTATTTTTGTGCCCATTATTATAAACATTTGCTATTAATCTTTTAATATGTTACTCATGAAAGAAATTAAAATTGTAGGTACTTTTTGTACTGGTGTTGTGCTTGTTATATTGAGCATGTATTATATGAGTAGAAATTCTACTATTAGCGACCAAGTCTTTTTGGATAATATAGAGGCTTTGTCGGGCGGAGAGAATGGTGGGGGAGATTGTTAAATGCTATTGTAAGATCCATTGGTTTTCTCCTAATGTTTGCTCAGTTAATGCTGATGGTGGATATTGTGGCGGAGATCCATGTGCTAATCACGATGGAAATTGTAGATAACTGATTTTGTTCTGATTCTCTATCCATACGTAGAGAATCCTAAAAAATAGAAGATATGAAGAAATATATTGTTGTTATGTTATTCTCTTTTTTAATGGCTTCTTGTGGTCAAGAAACTGAGAAAATTCATTTAGGGGAAAATTTAAGAGACAAATGCCATTTAGTTTGTATGGACTCATTGAAAATAGTAGCCGATAGTTTAAGCGGTAACGGAAATTTCTATATGAAAGATTCTGTCTTGACTTTTGCCGATATGACTTTGTGTACTTTGTTTCATTTTAATTTAAATAATTGTAAAGAACTTGGGCATAATTTTGATAAAGGAAATGGAAGAAACGAATTTTCGTCTTTGATGTATGCTTATCCCATCAATGGTTCAGATAAGTATTATGCAATGGACAGTTCTTTAGGCTTCTATATTTATGATGACAGAAAAGGGCAAATAGATAAAATATCAAAATTAGACTTTGGTTGGAATGATAAAAAGCAGGATTTTGACTCACCTGCTCTGTACAACCTAATGTATATGACAGAATTCGGTATGAATATCTCTAAGGTAAATGATTCGACCTTGATGCTTCCTGTGTCAATAATAGATAGAAATTTAACCAATATTACCAAGAAACGGTATGAGGAGGGACATATTTTTGCTGAAGTTAATTCTAATAATTTTAAGGTGACAAAGGTCTTTGGTAATTTTCCTGATATCTTTAAGGGGAAACCGTCTAATGTGTTGGAGTTTTTCCAATATGATAAAATTGGTGATACTTTGTATGTAAATCATTCCGTTGATTCACTGGTGTATGTTTATAAATACCCAGACAAGTTGTTATATACGATTGGTTTTGAGGCGCAGGGTGCCAAGCGTGATTATCCAGAACGGTTGGTTAAAGATCATTCTGTTTTTAAGGAAGATGTTGCAAAATTAAGCATAAATTCTGGATTAAAATTTGATAATGGATATTTGGTAAGAACCGTAATGCTGAATATGCTTACAGGGGAAACAGTTATGCAAATATATTCTAATGATAATCTTGTCGGTGAATTTAAAATGCCATCAATGTTTAAATATTTAGGATATTACAATGGCTATTTTTATGGAATTTCTCTTTTGCCAAGGCAAGAAAATGATAAGTTCTATTATATGAGATATAAGTTTAAATTGGCTATAAATGAAAAGTAAGTTTTTTTTGTTATTGACAATGTTGCTTATAATTTGTTGTCAGAATCATACAGGTCTTAGACTTTAGCTTTTTCTTTCCAAGTGGAAATTAGTACAACAAGTATTTATAATTTGAAATGAAACAAACCCTATTAGCTCTCTTCCTGTTGCTCTTGGCAGCATGTTCTGTGGTGGACTCTGGCGAACAACGCCTGGAGTCTGCCTTGGAATTTGCTGGCAGAAACCGTGGGGAATTGGAGAAGGTATTGGAACATAAGATGATAGAGCAAACCAGATATGTTTGCTAATGAACCCAAAAAACATCTAAATTTCCCTAATTGTTTTGGAAGGTATGCTAATTTTTCTTATATTTGCAAAAATAAAAATATAAATCAAATTCATGGAAAAGAAGCTAACCCTTTCAATGTTGCTAGTAAGCATAATGTTTTGTTTTTCTGGATGTAACTCGGAAATAAAAAAGGTAGAGTCGCATCTAGATCAGATGTTGGCTTCGCCTGTTATTCTCAAATTTGAACAAATGCAATGCCGAAAAGTTCCTTTGGCAGAAAATACAAAGGATTATCGAATGGTTGTCTTTGTGGATTCTACAGAATGCACTCCTTGTTCTTTAAGCAAACTTCGTTTTTGGAATCCATTGATTAAGGAGTCTCGAATGAAGAAGATAAGCATTGACTATATTTTCATTGTTGCCCCTAAGCAATCTGAAATGGAAGACATCAATCTAGAGTTAGGCATCACAGATTTGCAAAGTTCTATATATTTGGATACTGCATACGTTTTTAGAAATCAAAATCCGTCTATTCCTAATGAACGAAAATATCATTCTTTTCTCCTTGATAAGAATGACAGAATCGTATTTGTAGGAAGCCCTATTGACAATGATAAAATTAAAGCAATCTATGGAAAGACCATAGGTGTTAAATAACAACTAATTAATGTTAACTATTTATGAACAAAAAACTTTTAGGTGTAGCTTGCCTTGCGATAGCATGTGCTGGTGGGTTAGTTTTTTCTAGTCAAATCTTTGCGACACCATCAAATGATGTGATGATGCAAAATGTGGAGGCTCTCAGTGACTCGGAAGGGAGTGGTGCGAAATGCCCAAAAGGTTGTAGAAGCATCGGCTGGGGAACTGATAAAATTTTGGAGTGTGATTGTAATTATGATCATTTTTCATGTTGTAATTTGTGGGGATGTTAATTGCAGAGTCCACTTGAAAAAGTCAGAGCACTATCAATCTGAAAGTTAAACAACGAAAAGAAGCCTAAAATAGGTTCTTTCATGCAATGAATTTCATACAGAATGATTCCTTTTATGCTTTTAAGTTTTAAACTGTAAGCATTTTGAGGTACCCCTCTGTTTTGATGGCACTTTTTCAAGGTGACTCATTGCTCTAGTGTGATTTTGAAATCTACAACGCAAAATTTGCGTTGTAGATTAAATTGATTTTTTTTAAAAAATTTTATGAAGAATAATACATTAAATAAAAGTCAAAAAGTAGTATTTGCTTATCTTGTATTTATTTTTATGAATTGTTGCATGTTAATTTCTTGTGACAAATCTAGAGATAAGGAATCTAATATTGCGAAGTTTCAACAGAAGGTTGAGATAAAACCTTCTGTAACTTACATTGATAATGCATCCAAACAACTTGATTTGGTGTTAATGGACAAATACTATGTGGTTCAAAATGATGTGGAGGCTCATCAAAAACAACTTTCTGTTTACGACAAGGTGACAAACAAATATCTTTATGGTTTTGCGATAAAGGGACATGGAAAAAACGAAACCATGGCTATGGATATGGTGCAAAATCCGAATGGAGATACTTTGGAAATAATAGATCAGGCTAAATACAAAATTTTGAAGTATAAAGTAACTTCTCAAAAGGCAATCTTTATTGCCAGCAAGTCTCTGAAACTCCCTTTTGTCGGACCTTTACAAGAAGTGTATAGAGTAAATGACTCCATCCTCATTTTTAATACTTTGGATCGTGATTTGCAGACGTATAACGAAAAGAAGGAAAAATCTGTATTTGTTTATAATATGCTTGATAGCTTGGGGCTGGATGCAGAACACCGAAATTTTGCAGATTATCATTTTGCTTACAAAAAAAATAAGATTTGTATCGGTTTTAGGTTTATAAATGCAATAGCTGTGGGTGGTGTTGACAACTTTGGAGAAATTAAAATTTCTGAGATCAAAGCTGTAAAGGACAAAATCGATTTGTCTGGTTCCAAAAGAATATACTACTCGTTTGTTGATATGAATGACAGTAATATTCTGGCTCAGTATATGGGGTATGAGCCTGGTTTTATCTCAAAGGCATCTAACTATAAGTTGTATAGTCCTAAATTTGAGATTGAAATATATTCTCTAAATTTAATCCCATACAAGCACATAGTTCCAAAAACAGATGTTCTACGGTGTAAGATAAATCCTAACGGACATTGTTTTTATTCTTGGAATCCATTGGATGCCAAAGAAAATTTGCTAAAATTCAATTATTAGAATATTCTGTTAAATAACGGATATAGTATTTATGATTTGAAATGAAACAAACCCTATTAGCTCTCTTCCTGCTGTTCTTGACAGCATGTTCTGTGGTGGACTCTGGCGAACAACGCCTAGAGTCTGCCTTGGAATTTGCTGGAAAGAACCGTGGGGAATTGGAGAAAGTGTTGGAACATTATAAAGATGATTCCCAAAAACTAGAGGCTGCTAAGTTCCTGATTCGCAATATGCCCCATTGGTATAGTTACGAGGGTGCTCCGTTAGACTCCTTGAAGAATATACTAGCAACAGCCTACAAGAATCCGAAAGTGGGTGATATGAGCGAGATTGGAGGAAGTCAATGGCGTTATTACCCATTTGAGTCATTGCCAAAGGTATATGATGCTCAGGTTATCAAGGCAGACTATTTAATAGACAACATAGATAAGGCTTTTGATGATTGGAAAAGGTATCCTTGGAATAAACATTTAAGTTTTGAGGATTTCTGTGAATTGTTGTTGCCTTATCGTATCGCTAACGAACCATTAACAAACTGGAGGTCATTATATAAGGCATATTATGGCTCTTTGCTCGATTCTCTTTACCGTGGTAGTGATGTTGTAGAGGCTTGCCGCATAATCAATGAGCATATTTCCCAACAAAGAATTGAATATTACTCACATTTCTCAGCTCCACATTTTGAGGCGACTTTCTTGTTCTCAACCAAGTTTGGTACTTGCCGTGAGAGTTGCGACATCGGGCTGTATGCTATGCGCTCTTGTGGCATTCCTGTGGCTATTGATGCATTTATGTACGCAAATCATACTTCACACCAATGGCTTGCGTTAAGAGATACTACTGGTCGTTATATACAATTCGGATTTGATGACCTTGTGCCTACACGCAAGCTTCCTCATTCTGATGGGCGTAAGAAAGGTAAAGTGTATAGAAGCTGTTTTGGATTGCAAGAAGATCAAGTAAGGAAGTTTGGAGATGTCTCTGAAATACCTTTAGAAATGAGAAATTTCTTCCGACATGATGTCACAGATAATTATTTCGGTAAAAACCATGTGGAGATTCCTTTGAACATGCAAGAGGAGCGAGTCTATCTCGGAATATTCTCACCTCAAGGCTGGACTCCAATTGATGTAGGAGTATGTGAAGGTAAGAAGGTGCGGTTTGATAATATCGAACCAAATTTTATTTATCAGCCTATATGTTATGATGCTGCTAATGGCAAATGTATTCCTGTGGGGTATCCATTTGTTTTTTATTCAGGAAATAGAAAGTGCAGAATTTTAAAACCGATTTCTGGAAGTTATGTCGATATGGTATTGTCTAGGAAGATGCCTTTAGGCAAATTGTTTGCTGAGAGGCTTTGGCGTCCTATCATAGGATCGAGCATAGAGGCAAGCGTGGATGAAAGTTTTGTACAGGCAAAAAAGTTGTATGAATTTCGAGATACTTTGGATTATAGCAATCTGAAGATACGAGTTTCTGATAGGCGTTGTTTTCGCTATCTGCGTTATAATGCTCCTAAAAAAGCGCCAATGGAATTGGCTGATTTGGATATTTATGAGGATTCCTTATGTAGGAAGCCTATAGTCTTGAAATTGCTTACACCAGTGGATTCTACTTATAAACCAGAGAATGTAACAGACCATGATATGTTGACAACCTTTTATAGTGGGCAGCATAAAAGTTTAACCTATGAGCTGGATACTCCGTCTTCCATTCGGTGTGTAGATTTCTATCCTCGAACAGATGGAAATTTCGTGTGGGCTGGCGATACATACGAACTCTTATATTATGCTGGTGACAAAGGATGGGTATCATTGGGTAAGACTGTAGCTACAGGCAAGACAGTGGCTTTCCGTGGTCCCAAGAATGCCTTGTTTTGGCTTCGAGACTTGACACAAGGCAAGGAAGAACAGGTGTTTTTCTATGAAAATGGGAAGCAGGTGTTTAGTTACGATATAAAATAAACAGATAAGTATCAATAAAACAGATAAGTGAAACTTTTTAGCTCCGATAACGATATCAGAAAGGGAATAGGATTTTTGCCATTGCTGCTATGTCTGCTCCCTACGGTTCAGACAGTGACTCCGTTATGGTCTGAACCCTTGCTGTATGGTAGTGCCATAGGAAGTGTGTTATGCGCATTCTTTTGTATTTATGGCTTGTGCAGAGGTAAACATTTGCTTTGGCGATTGGATTTTGTGGATTTGCTGGTGTTTTGTTGGTGGCAGTATGTGCTAGTGCGAGGCTATATGCCATCGGAGGTTCCTTGCGCTCGGCAGGTTGTTACCTATACATCTTTGTTCGTATTGTATCTGATGCTGAGGCTTTTATTCATTGGCTTTGCGGTTAGAACAGTAGCTATAGAAAGTGCACTGTTTTTGGTGTGTGGATATGAGCTTTTATTGGGGGTGTGGCAATTTTGTGGAGGTGGCTATAATAGTGCTTCCGTTGCAATAAAAGGAATTTTTTTCAATTCAGGACCTTATACAGCTTTTATCGCCATTGGAGTGGCGATGGCTATCGTTTGGCTGAGGAAAGAGCAACAGTTCGGTGGATGGAAAAAATCCATCATGATAAAGGGAAATCTCTTTGTTCTTTTTGTGGGGATGGTCATGCTGGCGTTGATTCGGAGCAGGAGCGCCATCGTGGCTGTAGCGGTAGTGTTGTGCTGGCAATATAGAGGCTTGATAAGAAAGTACTGTGTATATTTGACGTTTATGGCAATCGGAATAGGGGCATACTTGTTTTTCTTGAAACAAGGTTCGGCTCTTGGCAGAACGTTCATCTGGAGGCTTTCTTTGGGCATGTTGACGGATAATGGATGGCTAGGGACAGGACTGGGGAGCTTTGCTGGCGAATATGGCAAGGTGTTGCAAACTTTCTTTTCCTCAAAAGACAATATTGTCTCGTATGCTATGAATGCCGATGTTATTGACTATGCATTCTGTGACATATTGCAAGTCGGTGTGGAGCAAGGGTGGATAGGTGTGATATTCTGCCTAATGACTGTGGGAGTGACGATGTGGCGTTTGCGAAAGATCTCAGTTGTGTTGTTGGGAGGGGCTGTCGCATTGGTGGTCTTCTCCTTGTTCTCTTATTCTTTTCAATTGTTCCCTTACCAGATGGTTATGGTCGTATTGATGGCGAAGGCTGCCGAGAGGTCTAGCTTGGGTGTTGCTTTTTCGGGGAGGAAGATAGCTTTGCTCTGCTTGCCGTTGTGTGGCGTGATGGGATTGTGCTACCACTTAGCGAACCGACATTTGCAGGCCCATAGGTCTTATAAGACAATGGCAAGGATGACTCATGAAACTTTTTTGCAGGATTATAATCGCTTGCTCCCATTATGTGAAGACGACAAGTACTTCTTGTTTGATTATGCGCATTTGTTGCGGGTCAACAAACATTGGATGGATAGCAATGCGATGCTTCGCAGAGGTCTCTTGGTGAGCAATGACCCTATGTTTTGGGTGTTGATGGGCAATAACCATCGGGATTTAGGACAATATCGGGAAGCTGAGATTTGTTATGATAAAGCATTCGTTCAAATGCCGAATCGTATTTATCCGCTCTACCAAAAGATGTGCTTGTATCAGCAGCTGAATCGGCAAGCGGATGCGAGGGTGATTGCTAAGAAAATATTGGACTTTCAGGAAAAGGTGTCATCGCAAGCTGTGAGTGATATGAAAAAAAATGCAAAAAAATGTCTGAAAAGTTTGTGAGTGTCAATATAAAATAGTACTTTTGTAACCAAATCTATAATCGTAAAACTAAACAATGACGAGAATGAGGAAAATAATCATATTGCTGTTGTTACTATGTGTTGGCTTGACGGCAAGAGCACAAAAAGTAATTTCCTTGAACGATGCTATCCTTATCGCTCAACAGAATTCCTATGATGCTCAGTTGGCTCGCTTCAGCTTTTTGTCTAGCTATTGGGCTTATAAGTCGTTTCGGGCAGAACTGCTGCCTTCGGTGAGTCTGACGGGAGGTCTCATGAACTTCGACCACTCCAGGGTGGAGGCAAGAAACTCCGAGGATGGTAGAATCAACTATGTGGATAATAATTCCCTCACCAATTCGCTGACCTTGTCGGTGGAGCAGCAAATAGCTTCCTTGGGGGGTACCTTGTCGTTGAAGTCTTATTTGTATCGACTCGACCAGTTCGACTATAAGATGACCACGTACAATACCTTGCCTTTGCGCCTGTCTTATTCACAGCCGCTGAGGTCGTACAACGAATTGAAATGGCGCAAGAAAACGGAACCCAAGGAGTTTGAGAAAGCCAAGAAGGTGTATTTGGAAAAAATGGAGGACATTGCCATACAGGTGGCGACGCTCTATTTCCAAGCCATATCGTCCCAGTCAAACTATAGTCAAAATGTGAGCAAATATTCTGATTTGGAGGCCCTGTATAAGATTTCGGAGAAGCGTCTTAACTTAGGCACCATTACCAAGAGCGACCTGCTGCAACTGGAATTGTCGAAGCTGAACACGAAGGTGGAGGTGAACAACTCAAAGATAAAAATGGACGATAGCTTGTTCGACCTCTTTTCCTATCTTCGTGTGACGGATTACGAGGATGCGAAACTCATTCCTCCTGCCAATGTTGCCGATATGGTGCTGAATGCAGACGAGGTGTTGCGAAAGGCGTGGGATAATTCTTCGCATTCTTTAACCCAGGAAATCTCCGTGTTGACGGCGCAGCAAAACCTGGCGCAGGCAAAATCTGTCAAGGGCATCCAGATGAGGCTGAATGCCGAGGTGGGCTTCAATCGCACGGCGGATGGTTTCGCCGCGGCTTACAGTCATCTGCAAGACAATGAAATCATCGGCTTGACCGTTACCTTGCCTATCTTCGACTGGGGCGTGCAAAAGGGAAAGGTGATGGTGGCGAAGTCTAACCTGGAACTTGCCAAGACCAAGAAGGAACAGGCTGACCAAGATTATGTGCAAAAGATAAAGCGAGACATCTTGCAATTCAGTTTCCAATCCGAGCAATGCCGCACTTCGATGCGTGCGCAGGAAATATCCAACGAGAGATATGAGATTACCAAAAAGAGATTCGAGACGGGCAATATATCCGTTACGGAACTCAATACTGCCATCCAAGAACTAGAGACCGCCAAGTCGCAATATATTAGCCAACTTCAGACGTATTGGTCTTATTATTATACATTGCGTAAATACACCCTGTACGACTGGGATAAGCATCAAGACTTAACGGTTGATTTTGATAAATTGGTTCAAACAAACGGAAAATAATGAAGATGAAAATAAAAAATGTGATATGGGCTGCGCTTATCGTGGTGTCGGCATTGAACTCCTCTTGCCGACAGAAGACGAATGCGGAGGAAGAAAAAATGGTAAACGCTGAAAGTATTCCTACTGATGTTTATGTGGATACGATAAAATTACATCGGAAGACGTTTCATCGCCAGTTGATATGCAATGGCAAGCTGAGGGCTATCGAGAAATGCGAGCTTGCCTTTACCGATGGAGGCATCGTGAAGAGGGTATATGTGCATAATGGCTGCAGGGTGGCTAAGGGACAATTGATAGCCAAAACCGATGGTGGCGACGCCGCTCTGGAAGTGGAGAAGGCTACCAAGCAACTGGAAAAGGCAAAGGTAGATTTGGCCGACAGGCTCATCGGATTGGGATATGATGGCATTTCTGCCAACGTGCCTTCCGATGTGATGCACCGTGCCAAGGTGGCATCGGGGTATTATCTGGCCCAATACCAGTTGCAGTCGGCTCGCAACAGTATAGACAAATGTGCGCTTGTGGCTCCTTTTGCCGGAAGAATCGCCGATTTGGAAAATAAGCGCAACCAACGTTTGGATAAGCTCTGCACAGTCATCAACGATACGCAACTCGATGTGGAGTTTAGTGTGTTGGAGACTGAAATCAAGAATATCCACAAGGGACAGAAGGTGATAGTGAGTCCTTTTGTTGACGAGAAGGCTCAGTATGCGGGTACGGTAACAAATATCAACCCAACCGTGAGCGAGAAGGGACTCATCAAGATAACGGCTCGCATTCCTAATCCTTCGGGAAAAATGCTCGATGGCATGAATGTGAAAGTTATCATAGAGAATGATGTGGCTCAATCGTTTGTGGTGCCTAAGGATGCTGTGGTGGAACGTGATGGCTATCATGTGGTCTTTCTCTACAAGGATGGCGAGGCTGTGTGGACATACGTGGATATCGCTTATAGCAACATTGGCTCATACGCCATCAAGGGCTGCGAACGCAAGGAGACGGAGTTGCATGCGGGAGATGTGGTCATCACTTCCGGCAACCTGAATCTAGCTGATGGAACGAAGGTGAAAATCAAGAAGAGATAAAAACTGTCAACGCCTATGATTAAGTATTTGATTCACCGTCCGGTGGCGGTAACGATGATACTGATTGCCCTGGTGGTGATTGGCATCGTCGGCATCAAGAACATTCCCGTATCGCTGATGCCCGACATAGACATTCCGCAGATTACCGTGCAGGAGAGTATGCCAGGTTGCTCTGCGCAAGAGATGGAAAAACGTGTGATAGCTCCCCTTAGGGGGCAGCTTGCGCAAGTGTCGGGCGTGAAGAGCATCAGCTCAGACTCTCGAATGGATGTGGGAAATATCTTGTTGAAGTTTGAGCCTGGTGCCAACATCGACATGCTTTTCATCGAGGTAAATGAGAAAATCGACATGGCGATGGGAAATATGCCGAAAGATGTGGTTCGTCCCAAGGTCATCAAGGCGAGTGCTTCGGATATTCCTGCCTTTTTCCTCAACGTCTCTTTCCGTGGAGAACCATCGGGGCAGGAGGCTTCGGCAAAGTTTGCCCAACTGAGCGACTTTGCCCGAAATGTGGTGTGCCGTCGCCTGGAGCAGTTGCCGTCCACAGCCATGGTGGATATGAGCGGACTGACTACCTCCGAGATTCAGTGTGTGCCTGATGCGGACAAACTGGCGGCTTTGGGCATCACGGTGGAGGAGTTGCAGCGAGCCTTGGCTGAGAATGACATCCGATTGTCTGCCCTTACGGTGGTTGATGGCATTTACCAGTATAATGTGCATTTCGACAGTCAGATTTTGACGGTGGATGATGTGCGCAATGTTTATATCAACCATGAGGGGCGGATGCTCCAGCTCAAGGACTTGTGTAAGATAGAGGAGCATCCTGCCATACGCAGAAACATCGTCAGGCATAATGGGAAGAATTGCGTTACCTTGTGCATCATCAAGCAGAATGATGCACAGATGGATGAGCTGAAGAGCGAGGTGGACAATGTGATTGCCGACCTGGAGAAAACTTATCCTGATTTGGAATTTGACATAACTAGAGACCAAACGGAGTTGTTGTCTTATTCTATCAACAATTTGGAGTGGAACCTTTTGGCGGCAGCCTTTTTTACCTTGTTGGTCTTGTTGTTCTTTATGCGTAAGTGGCGCTTGGCTATGTTGGTGGCATTGTCCATCCCATTGTCTTTGCTCATCACGCTGTTGGCATTCAAGTTGTTGGGCATCTCCCTCAACATCATATCCTTGTCGGGATTGATTCTGGGTGTGGGTATGATTGTGGATAACTCCATCATTGTGATAGACAACATCTTGCAGAAATTGCATGGTGGCAATACCTTGGCTGAGGCGATATGCCAGGGAACCGCAGAGGTGTTTACGCCGATGTTGAGTTCTGTATTGACCACTTGCAGTGTTTTCGTGCCGTTGATTTTTATCGGTGGAATGACGGGCGCTTTGTTCTACGACCAGAGTATGGGCATTGCCATAGCCCTTTTTGCGTCGTTGGCTGTAAGTATGATCGTGCTGCCTGTATATTTCAAGGTGCTATATCAAAAGGTGCACAAGCGCAAGCTTGAGAAGGGCGAGGCTTTGGTGGCAGATGACGAGAAAAACGTGACGAAAACGAATCTGGCGATTTTACGCTGGTATGAGAAGACGCAGAGCTGGATGTTTGCTCATTTGCGCCTCTGTCTCTTCTTGTTCTTGCTCTCTGCCCCGGGACTCGTGGTGATGTTTTTAATCTCTGAGAAAAGACAAATGCCGGAGGTGAGCTATACGGATGCCATCATGTATGTGGATTGGAACGCGGGCATCTCGGTGCAAGAGAACGATAGGAGGATTAGCCAAGTGCTGGAGCATTGCAAGAAAGGGGTGGAAGCGACAACCTCGATGGTGGGTACGCAAGACTTTTTGCTGTTCCATACCCAAGACATTACCTCTTCCGAGGCATTGGTGTATTTTAAGTGTGAGTCGGTGGATGAGTTCTTGCAAGCCAAGAAGCGATTGCAGTCGTATGTGGCTGAGGCTTATCCCGATGCGTCTGTCTCGTTCTCTCCTTCGGGCAACCTATTCGATATGATATTCTCTTCTGGGGAACCTGATTTGCGATTGAAGTTGCAAGACGCTGGGGGACATCGCCCTACGGTGTCGCAGGCTATGGCTTTCACCGACAGCTTGCGCCAGCATTTCCCTGAAGTGATGATTCCACCTGTGGTGACGGAGGAGAACTTGCAGTTGGTGGCTGACGTGGAGCAGATGACCATTTATGGCATCTCTTACGCCCAACTATGTGATAGGTTGCGCCAGATATCGGGAACCAACGAGGCTTTGCGCATCAACCAAGGTGCGGGAAGCGTGCCTGTGGTGATAGGTTCGTCGAAGGCGGACAGGGAGTCGATATTGTCGTCTTCCATTGATGCCAAGGATGGGGTGAGCATACCTTTGAGCCTGTTGCTGAAGGAGCGTATGGCGTATGACTATAAGCATCTGTATGGCTCGGAAGGGGGCGAATACCAACCTGTTGACATACAAGCCTCTGGCAAGGAGGTGAGACGGATTCTGGATTTCGTGTCGCAATACGAGGCTCAGCATGACGATGTGAGGATTGTTGCCAGTGGCGACTATTTCTCCAGTCGGCAGATGATCATGGGCTTGGTCTGGATTTTGGTCGTTGCCTTGCTGCTCTTGTATTTCATTCTGGCGGCACAGTTTGAAAGTATGATACAGCCAGCCATCATCTTGTCGGAAATCGTGCTGGATGTGTTCTGCGTGTTGTTGGTGTTGTGGTTGCTCGGAATGTCCATCGACATCATGTCGATGACCGGTGTCATCGTGATGGCGGGCATTGTCATCAACGACTCTATCTTGAAGATCGACACCATCAATCATCATCGCCGTGAAGGGAAGCCGCTGATGGAGGCGATAGAGCGGGCGGGGCATGAGCGTCTGATGCCTATCATCATGACTTCGCTGACCACCATTTTCTCTTTGTTGCCATTTATGTCGAGAGGCTCCATAGGTGCCGACATGCAATTCCCGTTGTCGCTAGCCATCCTCATAGGCATGGTGATAGGCACTTTGGTGAGCATCTTCTTTGTGCCAATCCTCTATTACTCAATATATAGAAAGAAAACAGACAAAACGAAAAATTGATATACGATGAAACTATCCTCTTTTAGTGTGATATTGACTTTCGTCATCTTGATGATTATTGGCGTGGCGTTGGCTCCCCTCATCGACGTGGGGACTGAGCCGACACCACGACAGGGCAAGCGCATGACCATCAAGTACGAGTGGCCTCATGTGTCGGCAAAGGTGGTGGAGCAGAATCTCACCTCGCCGATAGAGGGAATGGTGTCTGCGCTGAAAGGGGTGGAGAGTGTTTCTTCCAAGTCTTATTTTGGCAAAAGTGAAATCGTGGTCAATCTGAAGGAGAATGTGGATGTGTCCTCCGTCAGGTTCGAGATTTCTTCCTTGTTGCGACAGTCGCACGAGCGATTGCCGAAGGGCGTTTCTTATCCTACGCTGATGGGAGGCGAGGTGGTCAGCGGCATGGCATCGCACAATGCCCAAAAACTGTTGCTGACTTACCTGGTGAATGCCGACATACAGCCCGAGTTGATTAAGAATTTTGTGAAGGAGAATGTGGTCAGGCAATTGGAAGCTGTGGATGGCGTTAACAAGGTGGAAGTGACAGGCACGACAGATACATACGTGGAAATCAGTTATGACCCTATGGCACTTTCTGCCTACGGCATCACGTCGAATGACATTGCGGATGGCATACGCAACTATATGGGGCAGGATGAAATCATCGGTACGGTGATGAACACGACGGCTCAGGGAAACCGAGAGAAGATAGCCTTGCATCTCACCACCGAGTTGTTTGGAAAACCTTTGGGGGAGATGCCTTTGAAAAATATAGATGGAAAGGTGGTTTATCTCAACGATTTGGCTGCCGTGCAAGTGAAGAATCAGGACCCCGACAGCTATTATCGGGTGAATGGATTGAACACGGTATATATCAATGTTTATATTCCTTCGGATAGTAAGACCGTGAGAATGTCGGATGTCGTTCAGGAGAAGATGGAACAATTGAAGGCTGGCATTCATCAGAAGGTGTATTTCCAGTTGTCGTATGATAGTGCCAAGCAACAGCGTGAGGAGATGTCGAGGTTGCTGAGAAGAACATTGATGTCGCTTGCCATCCTGCTGGTGTTTGTTTGGCTTACCAACCGCGACTGGAAGTATTTGGTTGTCATTGCTTCCACTTTGGCAGCCAATCTGTTGATAGCTATTATAGTCTTTTGGTTGTTCGATATCCAATTACATATTTATTCTTTGGCGGGAATCACAGTTTCTTTAGGTCTTATCATAGATTCTACGATTGTGATGGTCGATCATTATGGATATTATCACAACCGAAAGGCTTTCTTGTCTCTGTTGGCGGCTATGCTCACTACGATAGGGTCTATGGTGGTCATTTTTTTCCTTCCAAAGGAATTGCAGCAAGACTTGTATGATTTCGCTTGGATAGTCATCATCAATCTGGTGGTGTCTTTGGTCGTGGCGTTGTTTTTTGTGCCAGCCATCATTGACCGTTGGCAATATAGCAGCCAAAGGCAACATCTCAGGTTGGGTAGGGTGGTCGTTAGATGCAATCGCTTCTACTGCCGTTATATCGCATTCACCTCCCATCGTAAATGGGTGTATTATGTCTTGTTGGTGTTGGCATTCGGCATTCCATTCCAATTCTTGCCGGATCGCTTGGGGACGGATAGCGAAGCTGACGGAACGGAACAGGCGGATGATGAACATTTGCCTTGGTATGACGTGCTTTATAACCAGACATTTGGCAACCAAAAGTTTGTGGATACATACAAGCCGTTGTTGTCGGAATGGTTGGGAGGCACCGTGCAGATGTTTGCCGATTATTTGGATGAGGATAGCCATCGGAGTGATGAGAATGCGGAAAAGGTATTGCACATTCGAGCACAGATGCCTGTGGGCGGCACAGCAGTGCAGCTTAACCCCAAGATGATGATTGTGGAGGAAACGCTGAAGAAATATAAGGAAATCAAAGAGTTCGTCACTCGTATTGATAGGAGAAATGGCGAAATCGTTGTTCACTTCAAGCAGGGCGTTGACAAGACCTCTTTCCCATATCGCCTGGAAAATGAGGTGATAGGCAAGGTGATAACGATTGGCGGTGCTGACTGGAGCACTTATGGCGTGAGCGAGCGAGGGTTTAGCAATGCCCTGAACTTGCTCTATCGCAGCAATCGCCTGACGCTTTCTGGCTATAATTACGACCAGCTCTATCGTCTGGCTGAGGACGTGTGCCGTTATATGAAGAAAAATCCACGTGTGCAGGACTTGACCATTGAGACCCCGGGCTTTGAAAATCAAGAGCCTGAATTCTTCATGGACTACAAAAAGGGGCAAATGGCTCTTTATCAGATGGCTGTAGATGATGCGCATCGGTCGCTGGAAAACATCTTGATGTCTAGCTATGTAGGGTATTATAAGGATAATAACATAGAGTCTGACGTATATCTCAAGCCGTTGCCTCCAACGTCTTTTGACTTGTGGCATGTAGAAAACGAACAGGTGAAGGTGGACTCTAGCGAGCTGTTTGTGCCAGAGGCGATGAAGATGGAACGCCGTGAGGCGAAGAATGTCATCCCTAAGAAAAATCAGGAGTATATGCTGAATGTGGCTTTCAATGTGATGGGCTCTTATACCTACTCATCCGAGTATATAGACGGAGTGCTCAAGTATTTCAATAAGACATTGCCAGTGGGGTATCGTTGCGAGAACGCTTCTTACCACAGGTCTATCAATGAAAAATCAAATTATTGGTTGCTTTTCTTGATAGTGGTGATCGTTTTCTTTATTTGTGCCATTCAGTTTGAGTCTGTTCGCCAGTCGCTGGTGATAGTTTCCGTCATTCCAGTGGCGTTGATAGGCAGCTTCCTTACTTTCTGTTTTACGGAAATTCCTTTTGGCAGCGGAGGCTTCGCCTCCTTGGTGTTGCTGATTGGTATAGTCGTGAACTCGGGCATTTACATTTTGAGTCAATATAACAATATGCATCGCTTGTCGCACCGTGGCAAGATAAGGGATTATGTCAGAGCCTTCAATCATAAGATTATTCCTATTTTCTTGACGGTGTCTTCTACGATTGTGGGGCTGATTCCGTTTTTCCTTGATGGCAAGGACGAGCCATTCTGGTTCTCGTTTGCCACGGGAGTGACGGGAGGACTGCTTTTCTCCCTTCCTGCGCTGATATTCATCATGCCTATCTTTTGCAAGTTTGGGGCGAAGGGGAAGCGGTAACTAGTAAATTTATAGATAAAGAAATTGATTATGATGTTATATTTTAATAAAAGCTATATTAAGTTACTTTTGATGTTGCTGTTGCCATTTCTGATGGCCTGTACATCAAATGAGAAGCAACGGTTACTTCAAATAGAGAGTGTGTTGGAGAAACACCCCGACACAGCTTGGACTATGTTGTGCCAGGAAAATAAGCATCTTGCTGAATACTCTAAGTCTGACAGAATGAAATTTTTGTTGCTTCGCACAGAAGCAATGAATAAGCTCTTTTATGCGATGGATACCATCAATTATATGGATGAGGTCTTGGACTATTATTCTTTTTGGGGCAAGGATGGAGAAAAGGCACTAGCTAACTATATGATGGGTTGTGTATATCGTGACAGAGGAAATAGCCCTATGGCTCTACAATATTATAATGAGGCAGTCGTAAAAAATGATACAACAAAACGAGACTGTAATTTCGCTCTGTTGTCTAAAATTTATGGACAAATGGCGGATGTTTATAGATTGCAGCGTTATCCACAAATGGAATTGAAGATACTTGATAAGAAGGCACAAGTAGCTTTGAAGATGAACGATACATTGGGATATGCTCGAGTACAGGAACGTAGGGGTAGTGTTTACTATCAGCTAGGCTATATGGATTCGGTTTTTCATATTGCCTCTCAGGCTTATCGATATTACAAAAATATGGGTGAGTATGATTATGCCGCAGCAGCTTTAGCTCCATTGCAAGAATTCTATTTAAGACAAAAAGACTATGTGAGAGCTAAGCTAGCACTAGATGAATATCGTGCAAAGTCCAAATTATTGGATGAAAAAGGAAATCCTATATATCCGGGAACAGAGTATTTTTATCATTATCTTGGCTGGTATTATAAAGGGGTTGGGCAGTTGGATTCAGCTTTGTATTGCTATCGTAGATTGTTGGCTTATCCTTCTGATATAGAAGATTTGGAGGCAGGATATAAGGGCTTGATGTCTATATATGCGCTACAAGGTGTGACGGATTCTGTCGTGAAATATGCACATTTGTATACTGATGCAAACGATACTGCCAATTTTCGAAATTCAGCAAAAGAGGTAGGCAAGGTACAAGCTTTGTTCGATTATTCAGAAAGTCAGAAAGTTGCAGTGCGAAAAGCTGAAGAAGCAAAAAATGTTTGGAAACTCCTATTTGCGGCTCTCTTGATGATTGTTGTGTTGCTCATTGTTGTAAAGAAATTGCGGACAAAGAATCAAAAAATGCAAACTCAATATGATACAACTAAGAAAGAATTGGCTTCAACCCAAAAAGAAATACAACTTCAAAAACAAAAAATGGCAAATCTGAATGGTGTGTTGTGTGTTTATAAAACGAATGAGAATGAAGAAAAATGGAAAAAGGAGAATGCATTTATGGAATCCAAGATAGTTCAGTTATTTCAGGCATACGCAGATGCTGGTAAGCAACCAACTGTTTGTGAATGGAAAGACTTACAGAATTTAGTTGAAACAAATCTGCCTGCATTTTGGAAAAAAATGTCTTTGTTTGAGAATTTGTTGGATGAAGAGTTGAAGCTTTGCTTGCTGACGAGACTTTCTTTCAGTCCCTCTCAGATAGCTAATCTTTTGGGTGTATCAAAGCAGAGCATTACTAACAAGCGTAAAAAGCTAGTTGTGATGTTGTTTAAAACTGACAATATAAAGAGGTTTGATGCTTTAATAAAAAGAATAGAATGAAGAATGTACTAAATGTACTTTTTTAGTTAAGGTGCTGTTTTTTTGTTTGTTATAATATGGAAAATTCGGCTATGTGAAAAGTTGTGTACTAAATGTAGTGCTTTTATTTGGAAAATAAGCATTTTTTCTCTAATTTTGCAAGCAAAAATAATAAAAACTAACAATAATATGAATAGATTGTTACTAATAATCTTTACGTGCCTATTTCTAGATGGAAATGTATGGGCAGGAATAAAAGTTAGAGTGGAAATGCAACCAAACTCTTATGAAAACCCGACCAAACATGGTCGTCCATGGGAGCGAGAGCTGACTTGGACACCACAAGTGTTTTTGGAGGATAAAGAATTGTCCTTTGAGTTAAGCAACTCACCCACTATAATATATGTATATAGAGGTGATAGGATGGTCTATAGTCAGATGGCTTCGGAGGGTAGTGCCAATGTTGTTTTCCCTGATGGTTTGAAAGGCGAGTTTACTTTGTATATGTTTTATGGCGATACAGAGTTTTGCGGAGTTATCAATCTATAAAGGACTAGTAATAATGAAGAATCCTAGATTGTCAATAATTGGTATAATGATATGCTTGCTCTTTTTGGGCTGCAAGTCGGAGAAGGAACAAGTGAGAGACAAGATTGAACAAATGAAATCTCGTCCGATTGAGTTGTGCCTAGACAAGATGGAATGTCGGCGTAATCCTCTGAATAAACTGGATAAGAAGTACACGATGGTTGAATATATAGATTCTACAGAGTGTACCCCATGTGCCTTGAATAAACTTCGCATTTGGAATCCTTTGATAATGGAGGCTAGAGCTAAGGGTGTAGATATAAACTATATTTTTATTGTGGCTCCCAAGCCATCTGAAATGGATGATATAAATTTAGAACTAGGCGTTACGGATTTACAGAGTTCTGTCTATATTGATACTTCGTATGAGTTTAGAAAGCTGAATCCTTCTATGCCGATTGATAATAAATATCATTCATTTTTATTAGGAGAAAATAATGAAATTTTGTTTGTTGGTAGTCCCATAAAAAATGAAAAAGTGAAAAATATTTATAAAAGAATTCTTGAATTTTAAATTAAGTGCAGAATATGAAGAATAAATTTTTAGGAGCATTATGCCTTGCGATAGCTTGTGCTGGTGCAATGGCTTATTCTAGCCGTTATTCAGAAGACAACCCTTCAAGAGATGTTGTGTTGATGGAAAATGTTGAGGCACTTTCCCAGTCAGAATCTGGTGGAGTCTATCTTCCTTGTTATGTGAGTCTTACAAGGAAATGCAGTGTAAATGTAAGTACTGCTAGTGGACAAGGTGTGTTGACACTTGATGACCATCAAAAAGTGCAGGCGTAAAGTTGTAAATAATAGAGATATGGAGGAGGGATTCTTCATATCTCTTAATTAATAAATTATGCAAATGAAGAGATTTTTTAAAAATAATTTGATAATCATAGGCTTGTGCTTAGGATTTATATCTTGTTCTTCTGAGCAAAAGTATGTGGAAACAGAAAACTTGCAGGGAGAACTTATGGTTACAGATTCTTTAAATGCAGGTGCTAATCCTAGCATTCTTGCAGATAGTGTTTGGCTTTTGAGTTCATTTTCTAACAAATTTAATACTAATGTTTCTGTTCAGAAAGGAGACTCACTTAAGACCAAAACCCTTGCATTTATGAGAGGTGCTGGACATGGAGAATATGACAAAACGGCATTTGCGGTTTCGTCAGACAAAAGTTTGTATGTGCTTAATTGTTCTTCCAATGGGAATAAAATATACTCATTGTCACGAGTTGCACAAGCAAAATGGCTTAATGGAAATTATAAGATTGATGAAAGCTATGATTTGACTAAGTTGCCAGCTCTAAGATATATTCCTGGTAATTATATTATGCTTTCAGATTCTACATTCTTGATATGTGGTGCTCCATATAGCCAAATAGAACATATATTTACGGTTGTGAATTTTAAAAAATCAACGTTAACCCCCTTAAACTATTGGCCAAAAGACAAAAATCAAAAGGGAGGTTTGGCAAAGCATTCCGTTTATACGGACAATGCTAGTATTTTTAGAAACAAAGATAAATTCTTGTATTTGTGCGGATGGGAACGTTATGCTTTCCTATTTAAGATAGATGAGGGCAATGTTGAAGTAGAGAAGGAACTATATTCTGAGAAATTAGATTACAAAGAGATTGCTGACGGAAACTATGCTCCCACTAAGATAAGCGGAAAATCTCTTAGAATGGATGCAAACCAAAAGGCAATATATGTTTTTTTGATAGAGAAAAATAAGGAAGGACAAGAGCCGAAGAATTATATGGAGTCTCAATTTGGCAATGAGGTAGAGGTGTATGACTGGGATGGGAAGCTTTTACGCCATATCATACTAGACAAAGTTGGCTACAACATAAAGGTTTCTGATGACAATAAATGCCTCTATCTCTTTACTATGAATACAAAAAGTAACGCCCATGAAATTTGGCAATACCAATTATGAAAATATGTCAAATGCCTCTTTGATTTTAAAGTGGCATTTGGCATTAAAAAAGAATATTTATGAAGAAAAGTTATTTTAGCGTGAGTGTTTGTGCTGCTTTGATTGCTGTATGGGGATGTAAGCAAGAACATACCGATGTAAAGCAATTAGAGTGTGTTCAAAAAAACTCTGTTGAAGTAAGTTTGCCTATGGCTTTAGCTGTAGGGCAGAACTCTTTTATCGTTTCTGATTTTAAAGATGCAAAAGGAATGATAAAAGTATTTAATATGGAAACAGGTAAACTCAAATATCAATTGGCTCCTAAAGGAGAGGCAAGAGACGAGGTGTTGGAAGTCTCGAATTTTGAATTGTTGAAAGATAATGAAGAAACGTGGCTTTATGTGTATGATTTAGGTAAAGGTAAACTTTTAAAGTATGACTTTGGCAATTTAGCAAATAATAGTAATCCTACGCAAATAGACAAGTTGAAGTCAAATGATCGCTATTATTGTATAAACAATATAGGAAAAGGGTATGCAGCTTTGGGAATTTTTGAAAATCATAAATTTGATCTGTTAAATGATTCTCTCAAAAAGCATTCCAATTATGGCACTTATTTGCCAAATAAGGAAAAGGTTTCTAATAAAATAATTTCTGCAATGGCTAATTTGGGACGTTCTGTTGTGTCTTCGAATAAAAAAATACTAGTGAACTTTTCCTATGCTGCGGGTGTGTTGAGATTTTATGATATAAAGAATGGTACGTTGGTTCATCGTAAGGATGCTGTTGTGAAGCCAATGAACTTTAAAGTGAAAAACGATGACTATCAATTGCAGGATGGTCTTGGCTTCTTGGATGCGTCAATTTCCGACAACTACGTTTATGCCTTATATTCTGGAGAAAAAGAAAATTATAATGCCCCTATGCCTACTGCTAGTTATGTCTATAAATACGATTATCAAGGCAATCTGAAAGATGTTTATCATTTGGATAAAGCCGCCTTTACGTTGGCTGTGAAAAATGACGATTCTCAATTGTTTACAATCGTGGACGACCCGAACTCAAAAATATTTGTTTATAATTTGAAATGAGTGACACTTGATGACCATCAAAAAGTGCAGGCGTAAAGTAATAAATGATAGAGATATGGAGACTCCATATCTCTTAATTAAAGGATTTTATCAATGAAGAAATTATTTCTACCTGTACGGTTGGAATGATTTCGAGATGTGTATGGCAGTAGAATACATTGTCTGAGTTTCAACAACTACTCGTACAAAAACTTCGTGGAGCGATGCCTGTTGATTGGTGAGTCAAATTTTGCATTTTAGACCGCACACCGCACGGAGATCGCACTCTGCAAGTTGTTGTTTATCAATAAATTATGCCGTATTTGTGCGGTGTGCGGTCTATTTCTATTTTTCATTCATACAGGTTGAAAATATTTGTTTATAATTTGCCAATCAGCACCAATTAAAAAGGAGGAAGATGGCAAAAATCTGCATTTTTATACGTAAATAATGTCAAAATGTAAAATGATCGACTAAAAATAGTGTTGTTTTAAAATAATTTCCGTATCTTTGCAGACAAATTGCGAATATCAATATTAATACTGTATAGATTATGGAAAAGATTAAGATGACGACTCCATTGGTAGAGATGGATGGTGATGAGATGACAAGAATCCTCTGGAAGATGATCAAGGATGAACTGATTCTTCCTTTTGTAGATTTGAAAACTGAGTATTATGACCTGGGTCTGCCTTATCGTGACCAGACCAATGACCAGGTGACCATCGACTCTGCTGAGGCTGCCAAGAAATATGGTGTAGCAGTAAAGTGTGCTACCATCACTCCTAATGCCCAGCGTATGGATGAGTATAAGCTTCATAAGATGTGGAAGAGCCCTAATGGTACTATCCGTAGTATTATGGATGGTACGGTGTTCCGTGCACCTATCACCATCCCAAGCATCCACCCTTGTGTGAAGAACTGGGAGAAGCCTATCACCATCGCCCGTCATGCATACGGAGATGTATATAAGAGTGTGGAAATCCGTGCCGATGAACCGGGAGTAGCCAAACTCGTGTTTGAGGGTAAGAGCGGAAAGAAGCAGGAGGTGGAAATCCACAACTTCGATGGTGCCGGCGTTATCCAGGGTATGCACAATACCGACAAGAGCATCCGCAGCTTTGCTCACAGCTGCTTCAAGTTTGCCATCGATACCAAGCAGGATCTCTGGTTTGCTACCAAGGATACCATCTCAAAGACTTACGATGCGCAGTTCCGTAAGATCTTCGAAGAGGTTTACGAGAGTGACTACAAGGAGAAGTTTGCTGAACTCGGCATCGAATACTTCTATACATTGATTGATGATGCGGTGGCTCGTGTAATCCGTAGCAAGGGTGGATTCATTTGGGCATGCAAGAACTATGATGGTGATGTGATGAGCGATATGCTCAGTACCGCTTTCGGTTCTCTGGCTATGATGACCTCTGTATTGGTCTCTCCAGAAGGAAAGTATGAGTATGAGGCTGCGCATGGTACCGTTACCCGTCACTACTATCGCTATCTGAAGGGTGAGGATACCTCTACCAACCCAATGGCAACCATCTTTGCATGGAGTGGTGCCTTGAGAAAGCGTGGTGAGATGGATGGACTTAAGGAACTCCAGAACTTCGGTGACCAGCTGGAGGCTGCTTGCTTCGATACCTTGAATGATGGTATCGCTACCAAGGATCTCGTCAACCTGATGGAAGGTGTTAAGGCTAAGCCTGTCAACTCAGCCGGCTTCATCGCTGCTATCCGTGAGCGCCTGGAGAAGAGATTGGCATAGTCCTCTCTCTTCTTCAGAAAGATAAAAAAAGCCCTGCAGTACTTCTCGTTTATATAGAAGTATTGCAGGGTTTTATTTGTTAGAAAAGCGATTTGTTTAGTTATATGGTGTAGCCAATATAATTACACTGAGTTAAAAAGTGTAATATTATACTGTGCTTTATCATTTTTTTGTAAAAAACACATTGTTGTTACAAAATTGTAATCTGATGTAACGCTTATTACGAGATAAAAAATGTATTTTTGCACCATAATTACGAATTTATAAAAAATAGATTATGGAAAAGGCGGATAAAAGAATTCTTGTTGTTGATGATGAACAGGATTTGTGTGAAATCTTGAGTTTCAATATCCAGATAGAAGGATATCATGTGGATACAGCCAATTCTGCCGAAGAGGCTTTGGAAATGGATATTGCATCCTATGATCTGTTGCTGCTGGATGTGATGATGGGAGGTATGAGTGGATTCCAACTGGCTAAGAAGTTGAAGGAGAACCCGATGACTGCCCATGTGCCAATCATTTTCCTTACCGCTCGGGATACGGAGAATGATACGTTGACGGGATTCAACCTGGGTGCTGATGATTATATTTCCAAGCCATTCTCCATCCGTGAGGTGATGGTACGCATTCGTGCCGTATTGCGCCGTACCGCAGAACAGAATGGTAGTGCTGATGAACCTAAGGTGATTGGCTATCAGGGGCTGGTGCTGGATCTTGATAGGAAAACGGTTAGCATTGATGGCGAAGCTGTTCCTTTTACCAAGACTGAGTTTGAGTTGCTCCACCTTTTGTTGGAGGAAAAGGGTAGGGTATTCTCCCGTCAGGAATTGATAGACCGGGTGTGGCCTAAGGATGTGATGGTGCTCGATCGTACCGTGGATGTGAACATTACCCGTATGCGTAAAAAGGTTGGACGATTTGCAAAGTGCATCGTGACTCGTCTCGGTTTCGGATATTATTTCGATGCCTGATTGGTTTGACTTTGATTTACAGATAATTGTGAAGTTTAATATTCAGTTTTTAAAGTTCGATGCTTAAAACAAATACTGTAGGTAGAAAATTGTACTTTAGTGTGCTGGCGGTGTTCCTAGTGTTCGCTGTCAGCTTTATCGTGTTTCAGCAAACACGAGAGAAGCAGTATAAGATTAGTACCCTTACCTTGAAACTTGCCAACTATAACGAATTGTTGGTGGAGGATCTCGCTCTATCTTCTTCAAATGGTATTCTATTGTCGGATACGGTGAATCTGGTGGATAGTGTCAGGGTAGCTGAGGCTAAACTTGAGGATTTTGTTCAGGAACACGAAAGTAAAGACTTGAGAGTGACTCTTATCAAGCCTGATGGTAAGGTTATCTATGATAATATGGGTAAGGATTTTCGCAAGTTTTCCAATCATGCAAAAAGAGCGGAGATTGCGGAGGCACTTCAGGATGGAATGGGAACCAGTGTGGAACGCCAGTCTTCTACCCTCAAGCACGATTATTTCTATGTGGCATCCTATTTTCCTAAAAGTCAGCTAGTTGTGCGTACTGCGTTGCCATATAACGATGATTTGGCTAAGTCGCTTCAGGCTGATCAGCATTATATCTGGTTTGCTCTTGTTGCTGTCATCATTCTTACGCTTGTGCTCTATCGTTTCACCAGTCGTCTGGGTAGTAATATTTCCAAACTCCGTATATTTGCTTATAAGGCAGATCACAATGAAAGCCTGGAGGTAGAAGATTTGGCAAGCTTCCCGGGGGATGAGTTGGGAGAAATTGCTGAAAGAATCATCAAGATGTATAAGCGCGTGCAGACTACCCGAAAAGAACAGGATATCCTGAAAAGACAACTTACTCAGAATATCGCTCATGAGTTGAAAACTCCTGTGGCTAGTATTCAGGGATATCTGGAGACGATTCTGGATAACCCGCATATCAATGAGGCGACCAAGGCGCAATTCCTGCAACGCTGCTTTGCCCAAAGTGAGCGGTTGACCTCCTTGCTTCACGACATCTCTACGCTTAACCGTTTGGATGATGGTTCTGATATGATAGATTTTGAAGCGGTAGATATTACCCAGATGGTAGCTGATATTACCCGTGAGACAGCGTTGGCTCGACAGGAAAGGAAAATGGCTTTTGATAACCGGATGCCGGATCATATCGTGGTGAAGGGAAACCGAAGTCTGATATATAGTATTTTCCGCAATCTTACAGATAATGCCATTGCTTATGCTGGAGAGGGGCGCAAGATGACCTTGGAGGCGAAGGAACAGGGAAATAAATGGCATTTCATTTTCCAGGATAATGGTCAGGGAGTACCACCGGAGCATCTAGCCCGTTTGTTTGAGCGCTTTTATCGGGTGGATAAGGGACGTAGCCGCAAAATGGGTGGTACAGGTCTCGGACTTGCCATTGTTAAGAATGCCGTTCTCCTGCATGGAGGTACTATTCGGGTAAGTAATTTGCCGGAAGGCGGTCTCAAGTTTGAGTTTACCCTTAAAAAATAAGCAAAAATATTTGAATACAATATATAATATGCGCGCGCGAGAGCGTGCGCATATATGCGTATGTATGCGCGCCCCAGTGTGCGCATGTATATTATAAGGTTCTGAGTATCTGATAGTTTGTTTAAGTGTTTATAACTGTTAAAAGTTGGCGTTTTTTGAAACTTTTTCCTCGAAACATTTGGTGGAATGAAAAATAGTTAG